>JAPUJD010000185.1 GCA_027296385.1 Acidobacteriota bacterium
GTCGAGATGATTGGTGGGCTCGTCGAGCACGAGCACGTTCGGCTTTTGGATCGCCAGGCGGCAAAACACGAGGCGCGCGGCCTCGCCACCGGATAGCGCCGCCAGCTTCTTCTTGGCTTCGTCGCCGGAAAACAGGACGCGGCCGAGCTGGTTGCGAACGAAGCCGATCGATTCTCCCGAGCAGATGTCCCAGATCCACGCCTCGGCGGTCTGCTGGGGCGATTCGAAGTGGTCTCTGTGGTCCTGGGCAAAGTACCCGGGATGGGTTTCGTACCCCCACTCGACCTCGCCGTCATCGGCATCGAGCTCGCCGATGACGATCTTGAGCAGCGTCGACTTGCCGATGCCGTTGGGACCGATGATCGCTACCCGGTCGCCGCGTTGGATGCTCAGCGAGACGTCGCGCAGCACCTGGTTGTCGCCGAAGGCCTTGGAGATGCCCTCGATCGCCAGCGCCTGCTTGCCGCTCGGGCGCTGCTGGACGAACTTGAAGTTGGGATAGCGCCGTGAGCTCTGCGGCAGATAGTCCAGCTCGCTGGCTCGCTTCTCGATCAGCCGCAGCTTGCTCTGCGCCTGGCGCGCCTTGGTGGCCTTGGCCCGAAAACGATCGACGAAGGCCTGGTGATGAGCGATCTCCTTCTCGCGCCGGCTGAGCTCTTTCTCCTTGCGCTCGCGTTCGGAGACTTTGCCTCGGGTAAAGGCCGAGTAGTCGCCTGTGTAGCGGGTGACGGTCTCGTAATCGACGTCCAGGATATGGGTGCAGACGTTGTCGAGGAACCGATGATCGTGCGAGACAACGACCACCAGGCCGGGATAGTCCTGAAGGAACTTCTCGAGCCAGCGGATCGAGAGGATGTCGAGGTGATTGGTCGGCTCGTCGAGCAGCAGGGCGTCAGGGCGCGACGCCAAGGCTTGCCCGAGTAGCACCCGCAGCTTGAAGCCGCCAGAGAGGACCGACAAGGGCTCGCGATGGCGTTCGGTCTCGATGCCGAGCCCTTCGAGGATCTCGGCTGCCTGGGCCTCGGCCGCGTAGCCGTCGTGGCGCATGATGACGTCCTCGACGGCAGCGTAGCGGGCGGCGTCGAACTCGATTTCGGCGTTCTCGAGAATCTCGTCCTTCTCGACCATTGCTCGCCAGAGCTCTTCGTGGCCCATGAGCATGACGTCGAGGATCGGCGTCGACTCGTACTCGAAGTGGTCCTGTCTAAGCACGCCCAGCCGCAGGCGCTTGGGAATCGAAACGCTGCCTTCGCTAGCGAGCTCCTCGCCGGTCAAGACCTTGAGCAGAGTGGACTTGCCCGAACCGTTGGCCCCAACGAGGCCGTAGCGTTGGCCGGGGTTGAGCTGGAAGGCGACGTCGCTAAAGAGCGTCTGCGGTCCGAACGACTTGGCGAGGCCGGATACCGCGATCATCGCGCGGCGAAGATAACATGTGCTGGACCGTCTGGCTCGCAGGTTGCACGGGGAGATGTCAATGGCGCGCAAGAAGGTGAAGCACGTTCGCCGCCGACGCGGCTGGCTGGGGCCGGTTCTGCCGGCTCTGGCGATCATCTTGACGCTGGCCGTAGGCTGGGTTGTGTGGCCGTTTTGGCATCTGGCCGGCCAGTTCGCCGATCGTCCGGTCCTGCAGCCGTCACGAGTCTACGGTGCCGCGGCCGTGCTGAGGGTGGGGGATCCGGGCGCCGAGATCCGCTTGCGGCGTGAGCTCGAGGGCGAAGGTTACTCGAGCTCGGGCGACCGGCTGCCGGTCCCGGGCGAGTTTCAGGTTACCGCGACGGGCCTGCGGATCCACGTCCGGCCGACGCCGACGGCGAGCGGCTGGCGCCCGGCCGGACTCGCCGCGGTCCGCTTCTCGGCGGGGGTGCTGAGTGAGCTCACCTGGCAGCAGCAGCCGGTCGCCGAGCTCGGTCTGGAGGCGCCGCTGATGGCGTCGATCTACGGGCCGGACCGGCTCGAGCGCCGGCCCGTACGCCTGGAGGATCTGCCGGAGTACCTGACGCACGCGGTGTTGGCAGCGGAGGACGCCCGGTTCTTCAGCCATCGCGGTGTGTCGGCGCGCGGCATGATCCGAGCGCTTTGGGTCAACCTGCGAGCGGGCGGAGTCGAGCAGGGTGGCAGCACGCTAACCCAGCAGTTGGTCAAGAACGTATTCCTGACCCACGAGCGAACGCTCAGCCGCAAGTTGCGCGAGCTCGTGCTGGCGCTCCTCGTCGATTGGCGCTACACCAAGCCGGCGATCCTCAACGCCTATCTCAACGAGATCTACTGGGGTGAGCGCAACTCGGTCAACGTGATGGGTGTCGGCGCCGCCGCCGACTCCTACTTCGGCAAGACGGCGTCGCGCCTGACTCTATGCGAGGCGACGCTGCTCGCCGGCATGATCCAGTCGCCGGGCCGCTATGACCCGGGGCGCCACCCTGAGCGGACGCTCGAACGTCGCAACTGGGTGCTGCGCCGCATGCACGACCAAGGCTGGCTCGATGACTCCCGGTTGGCAGCCGTGGTGGCGGAGCCTCTGTGTTACTCGCCGCCGTCGGTGGGGAGGGGGCGCAGCGGCGCTGACTACTTCACCGAAGCGCTCCGCGACGAAGTGGCGAGGCGCTTCAGCGCAGAGGAGCTGGCGGATGCCGGCTACACCGTGCTGACGACCTTGCGCCTCCAGGATCAGGTAGCGGCAGAGGAGGCGGTGCGGTGGGGCGTGAAGGCCCTCGAGGAAGGCTGGGAGAAGGGACGCCAGACCGCCGGCCCGCTCCAGGCGGCCTTGGTCTCGATCGACCCGGGCAGCGGTGCGGTGACGGCGTACGTGGGCGGCCGCGATTATCGAGCCAGTCAATTCGATCGCGCCCGCCTGGCCCGACGCCAGGCCGGGAGCGCCTTCAAGCCCGTGGTCTACGCTACCGCCTTCGAGCAGGGCGTCACCCTGCCCGCGGGGCTGCTGCTCGACGAGGCCCTGCGGGTCGAGATCGCGGGCTCGGGAGTGTGGGAACCGCAAAACGACGACCGAGTCTTTCGCGGCCGGGTGACGGTGCGCCACGCCCTGGAGGCTAGTCTCAATGTGCCGACCGCAAGGTTGGCTCTGGAGACCGGGCTCGACAAAGTCGCAGCCATGGCGTCGCGACTGGGCCTCGATCGCCGCTTACCGGCCGTGCCCTCGCTCGCCCTGGGAGCGCTCGAGGTGACGCCCCTCGAGCTGGCGACAGTCTACGCTACTCTTGCCGCGGGCGGCGTGCGCCGCACGCCCCACTTCGTGAGGATGGTCCTGGCGCCGGACGGCACGCTGATCGTGGGACGCCCGTTGCCCGAGCCAAGGCCCGTCTTGTCGCCGGAGAGCGCCTATCTCGTGACCTCGATTCTCGAAGGCGTATTCGATCGCGGCACGGCTCGCGTGGTACGGGAGTGGGGCATGGTCGACCGCTTGGCCGGCAAGACCGGCACGACCAACGACCGGCGCGACAGCTGGTTCGTCGGCTATTCGCCTGAGCGCGTGACGCTCGTGTGGGTGGGCTACGACGACAACTCACCGACTCGCCTGTCCGGCTCCCGGGCGGCCCTGCCGATCTGGAATCGCTTCACCTGGCGGCGCCGACCGCAGGGCGGCTACCAAGCGGCTCGTCCTCCGGCCGGAATCACCACGGCGACCATCGACCCGCTATCGGGGCAGCTCGCCACCGGCCGTTGTCCGCAGCTCGTCACCGAGTACTTCCCGCGCGACAGAGTCCCGGGAGAGGTCTGCTACCTCCATGCCAGCCGGTGGGAGCTGCGCCGGCAGGAGGCCGCGGAGCGGGACCGGGAGCGGACCGGGCGTTTCAAGCGCTGGCTCGACCGGGTGTTCAAGCGCCAGCAGCAGCGGGACGATCCCCCCGTGCGCTGATTCGACCGGAGGGCCGCGCTGGCCCCAGAAAACACGGCGCGCCCTCGCCTGCAAGGCCGCCGCAGGCAGCCCAGAAAACATCGCGCGCTCGCGTGCACGGCTGCCGGAGGCAGCCCCAGAAACACAGCGCGCGATATCGCGTGCTTCGCACGCGATATGCTGGCGGGCTATTCGCTGACACCGCGTTTCGGCGGGGTCGGCCGGGGCTTCTAGAGATGCCGACACAGAACGCGATCGAGGTTGTTGGCGCGCGGACGCACAACCTCAAGGGAGTCGATTGTCGGATTCCGCATGGCCGGGTGACGGTGGTCACCGGACCATCGGGAGCGGGCAAGTCCTCCCTAGCCTTCGACACCGTCTTCGCCGAGGGGCAGCGGCGATTCGTCGAGTCGATGTCGACCTATGCGCGGCAGTTTCTCGACCAGATGGAGCGGCCGCCGGTCGACGATATCTCCGGCATCATGCCGGCGGTAGCCCTCGAGGCCCGAAATTCTGTGCGCAACGCACGCTCGACCGTCGGCACCCTGACCGAGACTCACGACGTGTTGCGCTTGCTCTTCACCCACCTCGGAGAGGTGAGCTGCCCGGCGGGTCATGGTGCCGCGCGCGCGTTCACGCCGGTGCAGGCGGCGGCGGAGCTGGCGGACGGGGCGGCCGGCGAGGAGTTCGTTCTCATGGCTCCGGTGCGCCGGCCGCGCAAGGGTGCGTCGAAAGCTCTCCAGGAGCTCGTGCGCCAGGGCTTCGGTCGCCGGCTCGAGTGCGGTGAGGTCGTTCGCATGAGCTCGCGCGCCATCTGGCCGGCGGATCTGGATCCGCTCCCGCTGGTCCTCGGGCGCTACAAGGCGGAGCCGGCGGCGAGCTCGCGCCTCGTCTCGGCGATCGAAGAGGCGTACCGGCTCGCCGCCGGGCGGGCGATGGCGCATGGCGATACCGCTCGCCACTTCAGTACCGGGCCCGGATGTCCGAGGTGTGGACTCGCCCTGCGGCGTCCGGTGCCGGCTCTCTTCTCCTTCAACTCGCCGCTGGGCGCGTGCCCGGAGTGTCAGGGGTTTGGCCGGATCATCGGCATCGATCGTGACCGGGTCATCCCGGATCGCTCGCGAACCCTCGAGGAGCAGCCGATCGCGCCCTGGAACACGCCGGCCTACCAGAAGCGGTACGGGCGCCTGTACTCGGCCTGCGAGGAGCGCGGCGTGCCACTGGACGTGCCCTGGCGCGACCTGCCCCAGGAGACCCGGGACTGGATCTGGTCGGGCGCCGGGCCCTTCACCAACCTGGACCGTTTCTTCGCCTGGGTCGAGAAGCGCTCGTACCGGGTGCACATGCGGGTCCTGCTGGCGCGGTTTCGCGCCTACGATCCGTGTCCTCTATGCCGCGGCACGCGGTTGCGGCCCGAAGCCCTCAGCGTGACCGTTCAGGGTCGGACCCTGCCGAGCCTCACCGCCGAGAGCGTCGAGTCGCTACGGCAATGGCTCCGGTCCGTCTCCTGGAGCGCTCGCGAGCTCGAGATCGCTCGCCATCTGATCGATCAGCTCGGCGAGCGCATCGAGGTTCTGCACCGCGTCGGGCTCGACTACCTGACACTCGATCGCCAGGCGCGCACGCTCTCGGGCGGCGAGACCCAGCGTATCCACCTGGCGGCGTCGTTGGGGTCGGGGCTGACCCACACGCTCTACGTCCTCGACGAGCCGACGATCGGGCTCCATGCCCGCGACACCGAGCGCCTGTTGGAGCTGCTGCGCGACCTCGCCCGGCGGGGCAACACGGTTCTCGTGGTGGAGCACGATCGCACCCTGATCGAGGGGGCCGATCACGTCATCGACCTCGGCCCGGCGGCGGGTGAGAACGGCGGCCAACTCCTGATGCAGGGCACGGTGGATGAGCTGCTGGCGAGCGACGAGTCGTTGACCGCGAAGTTCCTGCGCCGACCGTCGCACGACGCCAAGGCGCGACGCCACCTGGCGCGTCGCCGCCGGGAGCAGGGGCGGCGAAGCCTCGAGGCGGTGCTGGCAGACCAACCGCGGGTGCGCATCACGGGTGCACGGGAGCACAACCTGCAGGGCTTCGACGTCGAGTTCCCGCTCGCCGCCTTGGTCGCGGTGACCGGTGTCTCGGGCTCCGGCAAGTCGACCCTGGTCGAGAACGTGTTGTTCGGCAACTACCAGCGCAGCCTGGGCATTCCAGAGGCGGAGCCAGGCCGGTGCGACGGCCTCACCGGTCTCGAGGAGGTCGCCTACGTCGCGTACGTCGATCAGTACCCTCTGGGGCGTTCGAGTCGCTCCAACCCGGTCACCTACATCAAGGCCTACGACGTGATCCGGCAGCTCTTTGCGGCGGAGCCGGCGGCGCTCGAACGTGGTATCACACCGGGCCACTTCTCGTTCAATGTCGGCAAGGGGCGCTGCCCCGAGTGCCAGGGGACCGGAGTGCACGAAGTGGACATGCAATTCATGGCGCCGGTGTCGGTGCCGTGTGACGTTTGCCTCGGCCGGCGTTTCCAGCGGCGGGTCCTCGAGGTGCGCCATCGCAGGCTGAACATCGCGGAGACCCTCGAGCTGACGGTGCAACAGGCGGCCGATCACTTTGCGGATTCCAAGGCGCTCCTGCGCCGGCTCGGCAAGCTGCTCGACGTCGGCTTGGGTTACCTGCGACTGGGACAGCCAACGGCGACCCTGTCGGGCGGCGAAGCACAGCGGCTGAAACTGGCCAGTTTCCTCGACCGACCGCAGTCGGAGGGTCGACGGCTGTTCCTCTTCGACGAGCCCACCACCGGTCTCCACCTGTCGGACATCGACCAGCTCTACCAGACGCTGAGAAGACTGGTGGCGCGGCGCGACGGAGTGATCGTGGTCGAGCACAACCTGGATTTGATCGCACGCTGCGACTGGATCGTCGATCTCGGCCCGGGCGGCGGAGTGCACGGCGGGCGGCTCCTCTTCTCGGGGCCGTTGAGCGAGTTTCTCGAGCGCGGCGAGGGCCCGACCGCCGACGTCTTGCGCGCCCACGTGGCTTGAAATTGGTGACAGGGTACTCAATCCGCCTTCGGTTTCCCGCCACGTTCTGGAAATGAGTATCCTGGCACCAGTTAGGATAGAGGTGATGAACGCGACGGCACCGCAGAGATCGACCCGGGCCAGGCTCGGGATGGCGGGAGCGGTCTTTCTCGGGGCGGTGCTGCTGGTGGCGGCGTGGACGAAGGCGATCGACCCCAACGCCTTTGCCGAGCAGATCACGGCCGAGGGGCTCGACGGCTGGCTGCCGGCGACGGCGGTAGCCCTGATGGCGCTGGCCCTCGAGCTCTTCGTCGGCATCGCCCTTCTGCTCAACATCCGCCGGCCCTGGATCCTGATCCCGGCGGCGCTACTCGTGGCGTTCTTCCTCTTTCTGACCGGCCGCGCCTACGTTGACGACCTGCGGGGCATCGAGGCCACCGCCGCCGCCTGTGGGTGTTTCGGCAACCTCGTCGATCGCACTCCCGCAGAGGCCTTCTGGCAGGACTCTCTACTGCTGGTGCCGGCGCTCCTGCTGGCGTTCTTCGGCAGAGCTGCCGCCAGCGCCTTGCCCTGGCGCCGGCTGGCGTTGGTCGGTGGCGGAACCATCGCCGGCCTGTGGCTCGCCTGGAACGCGCCGGAGCTGCCGCTAGACGATCTGGCGACGCGTCTGAGGCCCGGCGCCCTGACCCGAGAGATGTGTGCCGGGAGGCCGGAGAACGTGGACTACGTGTGCCTCGACGCCCTCGTGCCCGAGCTCGACGACGGGACCCACTGGGTGGTGCTGACGCACCTGGACGAGGAGGAGTTCCTGACCGGTCTCGAGGGGCTGCATGCGCACTCGCTGGCCAACGGGGAGCCCCGCCTCTGGTTGGTCAGCGACGTCGAGCCGGAGGATCTGAACGCCTTCACCTGGCAATACATGGTAGCGACCGATGTACGTCTGGTACCCGTCACGCTGCTGCGCCCGCTCTATCGAAGGCTGCCGCGCTCCTTTCGGGTGGAGGACGGCCGCGTGGTGGAGACGATCAACGGGATCCCCTCGCTGGGAGGGGTCGAGGAACACTTGGCGACGACGCGGTAGACTAGAATGCGCTCCCGACCGCTTGCGCGGAGAGGAAGACCGCCTCGGCGGAGGAAGACGAGACCTGTGAACAACAGACTTCGACTCAGTTTGGCCGCGCCTGTCGCGGTCCTCGCCCTGTGGGCGACTTCTTTGGCCGCACAGCCCGCGATGAGCGGCTTCCTGCCGATCGACAAGTTTGTCTTCTTCGTCGACGGAGTCGAGGACTCGGCGGCCGAGGTCTACCAATCGCAGGCCGCCGGCGCCTACCTCGTGATCTCGAGAGCGATCGAATCGCCGATCCTCGTCCAGGCGCGCAGCGCCGTGGTCTCGACGGTGAACCTGATGAAGGTCGACCGGCAAGCCGACGGCACCGTCAACCTGCTACCGGATGCCACCCTGGAGTCGTTGGGCCGCTTCACCATCGAGGGCGAGGGGATCAGCTTCTCGGTCGGGAGCCGGGCGGCCGAGCTGCGCAACAAGCCCTGGCTGCTGGGGACCCAGGATCTCGACGGCATGCGAGCCTACAGTCGCGAGTACCGTGAAGGCGCTTCGGCCTACGAGTACTCGCAACCGGTGGTGCGCCAGCTCTTGGCGGAGTCGCGCCCGGTCGAGGTCAAAGTGTTCTTTGGCTCCTGGTGCCCGACCTGTCAGCAGGTGCTGCCGCGAGTGCTGAGGGTGGCGCAGGAGCTCGCGGGGTCGAAGATCGAGCTGTCCTTCTACGGCTTGCCGCGCGGCCCGGGCTTCAAGGCCGACCCGGAGGTCAAACGGTTCGACATCGAGTCAGTGCCGATCGGAGTCATCTTGGTCGAGGGACGTGAGGTCGGCCGGATTTCCGGCTCTGGATGGAAGATCCCGGAGCTCGCCATCAAGAAAGTGATCCAGGGCTCCTAGCGAAACCTTCCTCGGCATCGGCGGCCAGTGGATCCTTCCAGATTCCCGCGCACCGGCTGGGAGGCAAGGCTGCCGAACCGGGAAGGAATCGACGGTCAGGGCTTGGTATAGAGCAGAGTGGCGACCTCGTCGTTGGTCAGCGCACCGATCTCCAGGAACATCGGCTCGTGGTAGTCGTCGTGGCGCAAGGAGATGAAGGCGAGGATCCGATCGCGTTGCCAGTAGGCCAGCATCAGGGCTTCGCTCCAGCTCGGAAAGCCGTCCGAGTCGACGGCGCCGGAATAGGCCGGTGCGCCCCACGCTTCGGTGACGAGTGCGACGGCCTGCTCGAAGTCGCGCTGGAAGTCGGCGAACAGCTCGTCGACCTCCTCTGTGCCGAGCTCCCGCTCGACGCAATCGTCGGCCAACCGCAGGTGGTATGCGTCGGCCCCTGGGGCGGCGTCGATCAGTTCTTGCAACACTGCAACGAGATTCTCGGTCATGGTTCGGCGTCCTGGCTAGATGCGCCTAGCGCGTCGAACGGATGCAGGCCGCCGTTGTGCCAGAGCGCGTCGGGAGATTGCAGGCTACCGGGCTTGGCGCAGCGTGAGATGCCGAGCTCGGAGAGGACCGACTCTAGCTCCCAGGCCGGCCCGCCGGCCAGTGCCGCGCCCTGGAGCCGGCCCTGCCAGGCGGCGAGGCGCGGCACGACCTCCGCTAGGTCTTGCAGCGCATGGATGCGGACGGTGCGCAGGCCGGGAGACGGTCGGAACTGGGGAATCGGATCGACCACGACCGTGCCCGAGGCGAGCGGTAGCGCGGGTTGGTAGAGGCCGCGCATCCTAGCCTCCAGGCGGAGCTGCTGGACCGCGGCGACCCGCGTCGGATCGAGCGGGCCGGCGGGCCAGCTCGCGGCCCGCTCGGCGAGCTCCGCAGCCAGAGCCGTGGCCAGGGCGCGGCTGTCGCCATCGGTGTAGACCGCCTGAATCGAGAGGCAGCCCCGTTGATCGAAGAGAGCGACGTCACGGGCCAACCCGACAGCCGCTCGGACCCTGTCGGCTTGGCGAGAGATGACGGCCAGGCTGGCCTTGGGCCCGTAGACGACACACTTGCCCGCTGTCCGTTCGGAGATCGAATCGACAGCCGGTCGATCACCGTAGGCGAGCACCGTGCCCGCTCGCTCCAGGACCGGCGCTTCGAGAGCCCGGTCGCCGCCGCGCCAGGTCACTGCGGCCAGGGCGGCTTCCAGGGCGGGTTCGGCTCGCACGAGGGCTCGCACGAAGGCCGGGGCGAAGAGGGGCTCACTGGTTGGAGACTTGAGCAAGACCGGTCGCCGCCGCGCTAGCGCCGGCAGTAGAGACTGCACGGCCAGGGCGGGCAGGTTGCCGGCCAGCACCACGGCGACTAGCCGGCCGCGTTTGCGGGATGCGGGGCGCGGCCGGGTCGCCTCCCTGTTGCGGGCTTCGGTGAAGAGCCGGCCGGCCGCAGCTCGATCGACGCCGCCCAGAACCGCGTCGAGAGCGGCGTCGAGCCCGCCTCCCGACAGGGCGCAGAAGCGCGTCAGCACCGGCCTCAAGGCTTCACTCTCGGCCGAGGCGGGATCGCGAAAGCGGCCGACGGTCCGGCTCCAGGCGTCGAGCAGACGAGCGGGATCGAGGCGGTCGAGAGCGCGGGCGCCGACGCGGTCGAGATGATCGGCCAGCCGCTCCAGGCTCTCGGGTGCCCATTGGGCCGAAGTGAAGAAGACACCGTGCCGTTCGACGGCGATAGTCGGGGGGGAGAGGGCCTCCGGGCAGGCAGCGTCGTGGATCACTTAGGCTAGCCCGCGAGCTCCTCGCTCAGGAGCGAGCAGCCGCGCAGCTCGGCGCTAGCGGCGCGGCCGACGAGGCGGAAGCCGCCGTCATCCGCGATCGCGACGTCCTCGGTCAATAGATGGATAGCGGACCCGACGTTGGCGAGGTCGAAGATCGCCAAGAGACCGCTCTCGCCGTCTCGCACCTCGGAGAGAGTCTCGGGGTCCAGGACGCGGAGGCGGACCCAGGGCGGGACCGCGAAGTGCCCGGGCCTTTGGTCTCGCGGGGAGCTGTAGAAATGGCTGGTCAGCTCGGTCATGCCGTACTCGGTCACGACCATGGTCGGCGGGATCCCGAGGCGCCGCTCGAGGGCCGCCAGCAGCTCGGGGCGGTCGAGCTCGCGGCTCTTGCCCTTGTAGCCGCCGGTTTCGAACACGCGGCTGCCGACGGGCAGACGAAAGCTCAATTGCAGGCGGTCGAGGGTCTCGATCAGCTGGACCAGGGCGAAGGCGGTGCTGAGAAGCACGGTCGGCCGGCGGTCCCGCTGGCGCGCGGCGAGGAAACCGCGGGCGGACCGTGCCTTGACGCCTCCGGGCCCGGCTACCGTGCGGCTGCCCTCGCCGGCCCAGCTGGCGAGCACGTGCTCGATCATGAACGCCAGGCTGGACTCGGGCGCGTCTTCACGGCTGGGAACGAGAGAGAGCATTGGCGGCCGCGAGAGGTTGCCGAGCAGGGCCCTCGGGAAGGTCGCGTCGATGACGGCACGGTAGAGTTCGGGATAGGGATGATGGTGGACGCTCGGCGTCGCGTTGGTGGTGCCGGAGCTGCGGAAGATCTCGCGCGGCTCGGCGACGGCGAGCTTCATCGTCTTGAACGCCAGGGTCGGGATGAGCGGTACCTGACGCCAGTTCTCGAGCGTCTCCGGGGTGAGGCCCGCCGCCGCCGCGAGTCGCCGCAGGGGCGGGCTGTGCTCGAAGTGGAGGGCGAAAGCCTCGCCGGCCAGGGCGTCGAATCCGTCGCCGGTCTCACCGGCCACAAAGGCCGCGATGCGCTCGCTCAGCATGTTGGGATTCTGCCACGCTTGCCTCTGCTACAGTACCGCCGACTCGACGACCTCAGTACCGGGAGATTTGCCGGATGGAAGAGTTCCCCTATCGAAAGAAGATCGAGATCGACAAGCCGGATCGGCCGCGGCTGCCCAAGGAGACGGCAGTGATCGAACAAATCGGCTGTACCGGCTGCGAGGCCTGCATTTCGTTCTGCCCGGTGGACTGCATCGAGATCGTGCCCGGGCCGGTGCACCCCGAGATGCACAAGTTGGTCGAGGTCGACCTGGAGCGCTGCATTGGCTGCCAGCTTTGCGCCCGCTACTGCCCGTGGGAGACGATCGAGATGTGGTCCTGGGAGGAGGGCGTGGCCGTGGCGCCGGAGCTGACGGTGCGCTCCTTGATCTACGATTACGACGCCTTGGGCGCGGACGAGTCGGCCGAGATGCGCGTTGGACCAGCCGGTGTCTGAGGCGGCGGGAGGCGGCTTCGATCCCGAGCTCGATGCGGCCCTCAAGCAGGTGCTGCAGGTCATCCACAAGGACCACCCGCTGGGTCCGAATCAGATTCTCGTTCTGGCCTCTGAGCTCCAGAGGCTCGGAGTCCATCGCCTAGTCGAGGAGCACATTCGTAAGTTCAGCTACCGGCAGTCATCCGACGATTGACGCCGAGCCGCAGGTTTCAGGCGCCGAGCGGGTTACAAACGAGGGCTGATGGAGTACCGCGCGGCTGAAGAATCGACTCGTGAGGACGACTGGCTGTGGCTCGCACGGGCCGCCGAGGGTGATCAGATTGCCTTCGCGCGGCTGGTGGAGCGCCACCAGGACCGCGTCGTCGGTCTGTGCCAGCGGCTGTTGGGGAACCGCGAGGGGGCGCTCGATGCGGCCCAGGAGGTCTTCCTCAGGCTCTACCGCAAGGCGGCTGCGCTCGAGCGGCGGGGCCAGCTCTACACCTGGCTCTACCGGGTGGCGACCAACTACTGCCTGAATCGTCTACGGCGACGCAAGATCGTCCGTTTCCTGCCGTTCGAGACGAGCGCGCCCGAGGGCTCCGACGTACGGGACTGGCAACCGGTGGATCTGGGGCCTGGTCCCGAGCGTGAGCTCGCCGACCGGCAACGCTGGCAGCGCACCCGGTCGGCGATTGCCGCCCTGCCGCTGAACCAGCGGGCGGTGCTGATTCTGGCCCGCTTCGAGGGGCTTGCCTACCGCGAGATCGCGCAGATACTCGAGATCACCGAGGGCGCGGTCGAGAGTCGGCTCTTTCGCGCCATGCGCAACCTGCAGAAGGCGCAAGAAGGCGGGACCTGAGCGGTTTCAAGAGGAGAATGGATATGGACCGGAGAATCGAACGACGGTTGATGCGCCGCCTGCACGGCGAGCTGCCGACCGAGGAGGTGCGGCGGCTCGATGAGCTGCTCGAGCGCGACGCCGATTTGCGCACCGAGCTCGAGCGGCTGGGGGCGCTCTGGCGCGGCCTCGAGGGCCCGTCGCCGGCGCTGGCTCCGACCGACTTCGCCGCGCAGGTGCTCGAGCGCCTGGAAGCCTCCGAAGAGTCGACCGCGTCGTGGCCGCTCGCCCTGCGCTGGGCGGCGAGTGCCATGGTCGTGGGGGGTATCGCGTTGGGCGTTTTCGTCGGGCGCTGGGCGGTGATCGAGGAGGCCGCGATCATGCTACAGCAGCCACCGTCGCTGGCCGAGAGCTACTTCGCCCTGCTCGAATCGACGAGTGCTGATCAAGAGGAGGCTGTGCGATGAAACGCTGGCCGATCGTGCTCGCCCTGCTCCTGTCGCTCGGTCTCAACGTCGGAATCATCGGCACGCTGTTGATGAAGCGTTCTAGAGCGCACCGTCAGGCGGCATTCACCGCCGAGCGGCGGCTACCGCAGCTCAATCGCATCGCCGATCGACTCGAGCTCGGTGGAACCCAGCGTGTGCGCTTCGTCGAGGCCCAGCGCCGCTTCCTGGCCATGGTGCGCCGCGAGGCCCACCTGTTGAACCGGGAGCGCGTGGAGCTCAGGCAGGAGCTGACCTCGTCGGAGCCTGATAGGCAACGGGTGGAGGAGCTGGTCAGCAGCACCGGAGATCGCGCCGAAGCGCTCGACCGTGCCTTCGCCGAGAACGTGCTCTTCGTTCGCGAGATGCTCGACGGTGCGCCAGAGCAGCGCTACATCCGATTCCTCGCGGCTGGCCGCCCGGCTCACAGCGCCGAGACCGCCGCCGAACGAGAGCCGGGGTGAGAAGCCCCTAGAGGCCCTGGGCATGCTTCGCACGCCAAGGGCGCTGAGTTTTCTGCGGCTGCCTCCGGCAGCCCGCGCCCGAGACGGATCCCTGGCGTTACGTGGTTGTTCGTGCGTTGGCGAAAAATTCGCGGGCGGCGGTCGCTGGGTCTCCCACGAGGTGTTCGATGCCCCCATCCTCGGTCCAGTCCGCCGGTAGGTACTGGCGGTAGGGTGAGG
>JAPUJD010000186.1 GCA_027296385.1 Acidobacteriota bacterium
CTTGCCGGTGACGCGCCCGACCAGCTTGCCATCCTCGAGCCTCACTTGCTCGATGTCGTTGAGAGGAGCCCAGGCCGCGTAGGGACCTGGCTCGGGAACCTGGGAGATGGTCGAGTTGCCGTCGAATCGCCATTCCAGGCGCGGGTACTTGCGGACCTCGACCGGAGCTGCGGTGATCTTGGCGTCAGAGAAGTGTTGCACCAGGGAGATCGCGGGCGGCGAGCTCGACGAGGAGTCTCCGCAGGCACCCAGGGCCAACGACGCGATGGTGAGTAGAGCAACTAGGTTGACCAGAGAGGATGCTATGTCTCGAAACCCCATTGTGCTCCCTCTGTTAGCGGATTCGAGCCATTGTTCCAGAACGGGAGACCAACGGCTAGCCGGCCGGAGCCATGCGGACGAGGACCAGGGGGGATAGAGCGAGGCTGCCGTGGTCCGCTCGTGGTCCACCGGCCGATTGTTGGCACCCTAAGGGGGCGCCCTGCCGCCTGTTATGCTGCGACGCCCGGGAAGCAGCACCCTATCGGTCAGTGCTTGAAGAACCTCATCGCGTCTATCCGATGGAGGTGGAGGTGACCGCCGACATCAAGACGCTCCTCGAAACCGATCTTCCGGACTTCGAAGCCGAGCTGGAGGCGGCGGGGGCGCCGTGGACACCGGGAAGGAAGCTGCCCGAGTGACTTTGGGAGACCTGAAGATGACGCAGCAACGAGTCCTGGCTTTTTCTCTTCTCCTTCTCGCGCTCGTCGTCCCTCTTGGCGCTCAGGCGGAGCTTGTCGAAGCGCCGCGTGCTCCTGACCGCCAGCGCGGCGAGGGCCCCTTCGACCAGCTCGTGTTGCGCGGCGTCACCGTGATCGACGGAACCGGGGCGCCGGCCCGCGGCCCGCTCGACATCATCATCGAGGGCAATCGGATCGCTCGCGTGCAGAGCGTCGGCGCACCCGGGGTGCCGATCGACCCCGACCGTCGGCCGGCAATCGCCGAAGGGGCCAGGGTTCTGGACCTCGAGGGTCACTACGTACTGCCCGGCTTCGTCGACCTGCACGGTCACCTGGGTGGCTCGATCCGCGAGACGCCCGCCGAGTATGTGCTCAAGCTCTGGATGGGCCATGGCATCACGACGATCAGCGATCCGGGCAGTGGCAACGGCGTCGAGTGGACGCTCGACCACAAGCGGCGTAGCGCCGTCAACGAGATCACCGCGCCACGCCTCCATGTCGAGTCCGCCTTTGGGCAGGATCACGACGGGCCGATTACCAGCGCCGCACAGGCGCGCGCCTGGGTGCGCTTCACCAAGGAGCGCGGCGCCGACGGCATCAAGTTCTTCGGCGCCCGCCCGGACGTCATGGAAGCAGCGCTCGACGAGGCTGGGAAGCTCGACCTCTACACCACGTGCCACCACGCGCAGCTCTACGTCGTCGGCCAGAACGCACTCGACTCGGCCCGCATGGGCCTGACCTCGATGCAGCACTGGTACGGCCTGCCTGAGGCCATGTTCGAGGGGCAGCTGGTCCAGGAATACCCGGTCGGATACGACTACAACAACGAGCAGGACCGCTTCTCCGAAGCCGGTCGCCTATGGAAACAGGCGGCACCCCCATTCAGCGACAAGTGGAACGCCGTGATGGACGAGCTCGTCGCGCTCGACTTCACCATCGTCCCGACCTTCCATGCCTACGAAGCGACCCGCGACCTGTCGCGCATGATGAGGGCCGAGTGGCACGAGTTCTACACCCTGCCCGTGCTGTGGCGCTTCTACCTCCCCGATCGCCTGGCGCACGCCTCGTACTGGTTCTACTGGGGCACCGAGGAGGAAGTCGCCTGGCGCGAGAACTACCGCCTGTGGATGACCTTCATCAACGAGTTCAAGAACCGCCGCGGTCGGGTCGCCATAGGCTCGGACTCGGGCTACTCGTTCAATCTCTACGGCTTTTCGTTCGTGCGCGAAATGGAGCTTCTGCGCGAGGCCGGCTTCCATCCACTCGAGGTCATCCGTGCCGCGACACTGTCGGGCGCTCAGGCTCTCGGACTGGACGACGAGATCGGCACCGTCGAGCCGGGCAAGCTGGCGGATCTGGTGATCGTCGACGAGAACCCGCTCGAGAATCTCAAAGTGCTCTACGGGATCGGTGCCCTGAAGCTGACGGCCGACAACGAGATCGTGCGTGTCGGCAGCGTCAGGTACACGATCAAGGACGGCATCGTGTTCGATGCCCGTCAGCTGTTGCAGGACGTGCGCCAGATGGTCCGTGCGGCCAAGGACGCGGAGGGCTACGAGATCACGATCCCGGGGCTCGAGGGCCTCTAGCTGCCAAGGAGGCCGGAAGCGTTCGCCGCCATCCGCCGGCGGCGACGCGGACGAGCAAAAACGCCTGCAGCGGCCCGGGCTGTAGCGCCGCGGCACCGTGCTACATCGCGCGTTATTGGGAAGGAGTGGGAGTCATGCTAGGAGGAGTTTCGAAAGGCAGGGCGTTTGGAGTTGCGGCCCTGATGGTTGGCCCACTGTTGGCTCACACACCGCCGCAATTCGGCGACGTTCCGGTAGACAGCGCCGAGATACGGCTTGGAGCCGAGATACGGGAACTTGCCGAACGTTTGGCGATACCGGGTATGGCCTACGGCGTGGTCAGAGATGGTGAGTTGCTCTTCGATGGTGCTGCGGGTTTCTCTGGAACTCCCGAACACCCGTTTTCTATCCACACACCGCTGGACATCGCCTCGATCAGCAAGTCGATTGCCGCGGTAGCCATTATGCAAGCTATCGAGCGCGGCGAGTTGGCACTGTCGGATCCGGTCGTGCGATACCTACCCGACTTCGGCGGTCCGGCGGAGATCACAGTCAGGCACTTGCTGAGTCATACGTCAGAAGGGATCCCGGTGCGCTCGTCGCCATTCGCCATGGCGTTCTTCAGGAACTTCGTCGCCTCCTCGCCGCGGGGTGCCCTCGACAGTCCGGACTGGACGATGCCACGAATTGCCGAGCTGGAGGCTGAGCTCGATGCGCGAGAAGCACTTGGCTCGTACCGCTTCGGCCATGAGTTAGTTGGCAACGGCCTACTCGAGCTAGAGGGCGACGCGATCAGAGCAGGTGAT
>JAPUJD010000187.1 GCA_027296385.1 Acidobacteriota bacterium
TTGAGCTGACCTCAGCCGACGCGGCTCGTAGGCTTCTGCCTCGGGCTGCTGGCTCGTGCGGTTACACTGCGCCGGTGCAGGAGAGCTCGAGGGCCAAGACCCAAGACCGGTTCGGCGTCGGTGTGAAGGAGGATTGCCGCGAACCGCGCGCTGACGGCATCGTTCGCTGAGGCCTTCAGCCGTTGGACTCGCCTGCCGCTGGGCGTGCACCTCGGCTGTGTACTCCTGCTGGCGCTCGTTCCGGCGCTGCGCTGGTGGCCGATGGTGTCGAGCACCGACATGCCGCTGAGCGACGAGATCCCCTACTTCGCTGCCTTCGAGCGCGTTGCGGCGGGGGAGTCGCCGTACGACGGGAGCGACTACCTTTACACCCCGGTCTTCGCCTTTGCCGGTGCCTGGTCGATGGAGAACCTCGGCCACGACGCCACGGTGGCGCTGCTGCGGGGAATCAACTTCCTGGGCCTGGCGATGACGATCTGGTGCGCCCTGGCCTGGTTCCGGTGGACGCTCGTCCAGCGGCTCGTGGTCGGCAGCGCAGTCATGCTCATGGCGCCCCAGGTGAGCTACTCGGTGCTCTTCGGCAACCTGTCGCTGGCCGTCTGTGGTCTGATCCTGAGCGGCTTGGTGCTCGCTCCGAGGCGCCCGCTTCTCGCCGGTCTGCTGCTCGGTGTCAGCATCGTCCTCAAGCCGATCGCGCCGTTGGCCGTCGGGTGCCTGTTCTTGCGTCCTGCTCGCGCTGGCGGGCGCCGCCAGATGGTGGCGGGGGCCGTGGCGGCGGTAGTTGTCGCCGTACTGATCCTCATCTTCCCCTATCGGGACGGCTTTTTCGATCTCCTGTCGACCGATCGCGTGTCGCGCACCGTGTCGTTGCACCGGTTCCCGAAACTCCTGGGCTTCGACATCAGCATCCTCTGGGTCTCGTTGCCGATAGCTCTGGCGGCGGCGGCCCTGGTACTTCGCGGCGGGCTCGGCAGGAGCCGCTTTCTTTGCTTGGCGCTGACCGCGAGCGTGGCGTCGACTCCGGTAGTCTGGAGTCACACCCTCCTGCTGTTGTTGCCGGTCCAGGCTCTGGCTCTGGCGGTTGTCCTCGACCGCTGGCGTACCCGGCGAGCGGACGACGCCCACCGACTACCCCGGTGGGTAGAACCGGCTCTCGTCCTGCTGGCAGTCGCCGGTCTCCAGTTCGCCTCCGGTGCCGGCGGCATCGACGATCAGGGGCTCCTGCTGCAGGCGGTCGGCACGGCGATCCCGGCCCTGGCGCCGTTCGTCCTGCTGGGCTACGTGTTGCATCACACCGAGTCGTTCTAGCCTGGCCTTCTCAGCGCTCTGATAATTCTCGGCCAGTCAGGCGATGGAGTATTCTCTCTTCAAAGAGGAGGGATTTGGATGCGGTCTTCAGCTTGGGTAGGGCTCTTTCTCGCCACAATGTTGTCGGTTCTAGGATGTGCGGCCGGCACCCCGACGCCCGCGGTGCCAGCCGCGGCCGAACCCGCGCCCGGGTCGACGCTCATCCTGATTTCGCTCGACGGCTTCCGCTGGGACTATCTCGATTGGGACGAAGCGTCGAACCTGAGTCGCCTGGCTGCGGCGGGAGTGCGCGCACAGGGTCTGATTCCAGTCTTCCCGAGCAAGACCTTCCCGTGCCACTACTCGATCGTCACCGGGCTCTATCCCGGCCACCACGGGATCATCTCGAACAACATGTACGACCCGGTGATCGGCGGTGAGTTCTCTCTAGGCGATCGTGACGCGGTCGAGGACACGCGCTGGTGGGGCGGTGAACCCATCTGGGTGACGGCGGAGAAGCAGGGCCTGAAAGCGGCCGCCATGTTCTGGCCCGGGACCGAGGCCGAGATTGCCGGGGAGCGACCGAGCTACTGGCATCCCTTCGACAAGGGCTTCAGCTTCGGGGATCGCGTGGCGCAGGTCCTCGCCTGGCTCGACCTCCCGGCGGCCGAGCGGCCTCGAATCATCACCCTCTACTTCGAGGACCCCAACGACGTCAGTCATCGCTACGGTCCGGAAGCGCCCGAGACGCACGCGGCCGTGAGCGAAGTGGACGGACTGATCGGCGATCTCCTCGCCGGCCTGGAGGCGCGCGGCCTGAGGGAGAGCGTCGACCTTGTCATCACCTCGGATCACGGGATGGCCGAGGTCAGCATCGACCGTGTGGTGGTCTTAGACGACTACGTCGAGTTCGAGGAAGGAGAGCTCTTCGAGCAGGGAGCCGTCGTGCAGATCTTTCCCAACCCAGGCCGAGAGGAGACGATCTACTCCGCCCTTTCTGGAGCTCACCCCCAGCTCGCGATCTACCGCAAGAACGAGATCCCTCAGCGCTACCACCTGCGTGAGAGCTCGCGGACAGCGCCCATCATCGGCGTGCCCGCCGCCGGTTGGGAGGCGGTGGAGCGGAGGCGCTTCGAGTACTACCGTGTTCGCATGCTCAAGGGTGACCACGGCCAGGACCCCTCCGATCCGAGCCTGCACGGCCTCTTCGTCGCTTCCGGCCCGTCGTTCAAGGAGGGTTTGAGGATCGAGCGCTTCGAGAGCGTCGAAGTCTACAACCTCCTGGCGGCCGTGCTCGAACTCGAGCCGGCGCCGAACGACGGCGATCCGACTCGCTGGTCTGCAGTTCTCAGACGCTGAGAAACTCCGCTATTGCGGAACGCCTCTTCCCATCGACCAGGGGACCCCGGCGGCGTCGA
>JAPUJD010000188.1 GCA_027296385.1 Acidobacteriota bacterium
TGGGGCTACAACGGCTCGACGCCCGGCCCCACCATCGAGGCCGTAGAGGGCGACCGAGTGCGCTTGCTGGTGACTAACCGGCTGCCGGAGCACACCACTATTCACTGGCACGGCATTTTCCTGCCCAACGGTATGGATGGAGTCGGCGGCCTCAATCAGCCGCACATCAAGCCTGGTGAGACCTTTGCCTACGAGTTCACGTTGCGCCAGCACGGCACCTTCATGTACCACCCGCACGCCGACGAGATGGTGCAGATGGCGATGGGCATGATGGGGTTCTTCATCATTCACCCGAGAAAGCCGCACGGGCCGAAGATCGATCGCGATTTCGCCATCTTCCCGCACATGTGGTTCATCGAGCCTGGCACGGCAACGCCGAACGCGAACGTCATGCTCGATTTCAACCTTTTCAGCTTCAACGGCAAGGTCTTCCCGGGTACGGCGCCGATGGTGGTGCGCAAAGACGACCGCGTACGCATCCGCCTCGCCAACATCTCGATGACCAGCCACCCGTTGCATATTCATGGCCACCGATTCTGGGTGGTCGAGACCGATGGTGGCCAGATCGCGGAGCCTGGCCGGTGGCCGGAAACAACGCTCAACATCCTGCCCGGCACCACGCGAGCGGTGGACTTTGTGGCTGACTTGCCCGGAGACTGGGCGTTTCACTGCCACAAGAACCACCACGCGATGAACGCGATGGGCCACGAGATCCCCAACCTTCTCGGCGCCGACCAGAGTGCCGTCGGACGCAAGATCCGCGACCTGGTGCCAGGCTACATGGCGATGGGCTCGACGGGAATGGCCGAACACGCCAGACACTCCGGGATGATGCCCGGCCTGCCGAACACATTGCCGATGATGACCGGTGAAGGGCCGTTCGGTCCCATTGAAATGGGCGGCATGTTCACCGTGTTCAAGGTGCGAGAGAACCTCACCAACTATGACGAGGACCCCGGCTGGTATCAGCATCCCGAGGGGACCGTGGCTTGGAAGGTGGATGGGCCGCCAGCGGCAGCGAGTCCGGACGGAGGACACGAGCATGGCTAGAGCGGTGAAAATATTGATCGGAGCATTGGCGGCCGTCGGCGCGCTGTCAATTCTCGCAGCGATCGGCTTCGTCCTCAGCGGTGTCTCGGCACGGGGCGACCCTACGGCTCTGGAGGCAACGCTCGCTCGTACCGCCCGGCACTGGCTGATTGCCGGTGCCGCGCGAGCCCGAACCAATCCAGTCCCGGCGAGTGTGGAAGTGCTCGAGTCGAGTCTCCGGCACTGGGCAGACCACTGTGCCTCCTGCCACGGGAACGACGGCAGAGGTGATACCGCCGTCGGCCGAGGGCTCTATCCACGCTCACCGGACATGACCCTGCCGGCGACCCAGAAGCTCTCCGACGGAGAGTTGTTCTGGATCATCGAGAACGGCGTCAAGCTGACGGGCATGCCCGCCTGGGGAGACAGCTCCTCTTCCGGCAAGGAGGATGGAGAGAGCTGGGAGCTGGTCCACTTCATTCGCCACTTGCCGGAGCTGACCCAAGAGGAGCTGAGCGCGATGGCGCGCTTCAATCCGGTCAGCCGCGAGGAGCTCGAACGACAGCTCGAGATCGAGCGCTTCTTGGCCGGCGAAACGCAAACTCTCCCGGCGCCACATCCGGGGGCACACGAACACTGAGACGGATTGAATCCGAGAGAGGAGCATCAGATGAGACAAACGATCCTGGCAGCAACCCTCCTGGGAGCTCTTGCGACGAGCGGGGGCGTGCTTGCCCACGAAGGGCATTATCACGACGCGATGGGGACAGTTGAGGCGGTCGACGCCGATCAGCTGACGCTGACGGTTAGCGAAAAAGAAACTTTGACGTTCGCACTCACGAACGAGACCTCGTACGTGCGGGGCGACGAAGCTGTATCGCGTGAGGACGTGGACGCCGGCGAACGAGCCGTCGTCATGTACGAGAAGAAAGACGGTGTCAACACGGCGATCGAGGTGAAGTTGCCGCCCAAGACCGAGTAGTGCGATGGGAGGAACCATGAAGACCACGTTCGTGCTTTGCGCTCTCTGTTCTCTGTTGCATGCGATGATGCTGTCTGCCGAGGATGAGCCCGGCTCACCCCAAGACACGGTCGCCGCCTTTCACGCCGCTCTTTCGAGCGCAGACCGAGACGCCGCACTCGCGGTGCTGGATCCTGAGGTGTTGATCTTCGAGTCGGGCGGAGCGGAGCTTTCGCGCGATGAATACGCTGCGCACCATCTGGGAGGCGACATGGAGTTTTCGGCGGCTACGGCGCGCACGATCGTCGATCAGCGATCCGGAAGGAGCGATGAGGTCGCATGGGTTCTCACGCGCTCCAAGACCTCGGGTACCTTCCGCGACAAAGCCATCGACGTCCGAGGGGTGGAGACGATGCTGCTCCGTCGCACGGAGCATGGCTGGCGCATCGTTCATGTTCACTGGTCGTCGCGGTCGCGCTAACAGCGACAAGGGACCCTGAGCCGATGAAAGCGATCACGTTCCAGAGCGTCGAGAGACTGCGATTCGAGACCGTCGACGATCCCGGAATCGAGCAAGCGGGCGACGTCATCGTTCGGGTCTTGTCGGCCGGCATCTGCGGCTCGGACCTGCACGTTTACCACGGCCGCGAAACCGGGCTCGACGCCGGCACCATCATGGGACACGAGTTCGTCGGCGAGGTCGTAGAGGTGGCCGCTGGAGTCGAGCTCTGGAGTGCCGGCGACGTCGTGGTCAGTCCGTTCACGACCAACTGCGGGAAGTGCCGCCAGTGCGTCGCCGGGCTCACCAGCCGCTGCCGGCAGGGACAGCTCTTCGGCTGGGTCGAGAACGGCACCGGCCTGCATGGCTGTCATGCCGAGCTCGTTCGGGTGCCGCTGGCCGACTCCACCCTGGTGCGGGTGCCCGAAGGCGCAACGTTGGAGGCAGCGCTCTTCGCTGGCGACATCCTCGCTACCGGGTACTTCGGCGCTGAGTCTGCGGGCGTGTGCCCCGGTTGCGAGGTTGCCGTCGTGGGCTGTGGGCCGGTCGGGTTGATGGCCATCCTCTCAGCCCGTGAGTTCGGCGCCGAGCGCGTTCTCGCCGTCGATCGCCTGCCCGAGCGCCTCGATCTGGCCGCGAGTCTCGGCGCCGTGCCAGTGCCCTTGGAGGGAGACGAGCTCGCCGCCCTGACCGAAGCTGCGGCCTCGGGCCGTGGTGTCGATGCCGTCGTCGAGGCCGTCGGCAGCTCGACCGCTACGCGCCTGGCCGTCGATCTCGTCCGGCCCGGCGGCACGATCTCCGCCGTCGGCGTGCACACCGAGGAGCACCTGGCGTTCTCGCCCGGCGAAGCCTACGACAAGAATCTGACCTATCGCGCCGGCCGCTGTCCGGTACGTCACTACATGGACCGCGTACTGCCGCTCGCCGTCAGGAAGAGCGCTGAGCTCACCGCCCTCGTCTCCCACCGGCTGCCGCTGAGCGAGGGGATCCGGGGCTACGATCTCTTCGCCCGCCGAGTAGAGGGCTGCACCAAGGTCGTGTTGCTGCCGGGCTAGTGTGAGGGCGGTCAGCGCTCCAGAAGCTCCTCGATCTTGGCTTCCAGAGAGGCGAACGCGGCGTTGCATTCGCGGTGCCGCTCTTTGCCCCCGCGATGGAACTCGCCGCCGTCGTGCACCCAGCGGATGACCCCTTCAGGGTCGATCAGGAAGCTGACCGAGGTGAAGGCGCGAAACTCGGTGCCGACGCCGTAGGCCCGGATGTTGTGCCAATCGTTGTCGAGGCCGATGGCGAAATCGAAGCCCAGAGCCTTGGCGCCGGCAAGGACATGGGTTGGATCCCTGCCCGCGGGTGACTTGGGGTGATGGAGTCCGACGACGACGAGGCCTCGATCTCCGTAGCGCTCGGACAGTTCGCGCAGGGCCGGCGCCGTGCTGGCGCAGAATAGGCAGTCGACGAGCCAGAACCGCAGCAGCACCGTGCGACCGCGCAGCTGCTCGAGGTCGAGTGGGCCGCCCTGTATCCACTCGATGCCCTTCCACTCGGGTGCTCGTGCGCCCAACAGGGCCAACCCTTCCCTGGGCGCCCATTCCGCTCTCGGTTCGGTCCCGCTGACGAGCCCAGTCTGGCTCACCAGCAACCACATGATCAGCCCCCAGCCGAGAGGGCGCGCGGGAATCATCGCCATGGCGGAGGATGGCATCACCGGCTGCCGAGGTCGGGCGGCGTCGGTGTCTCCGGGGGTCCGGCGAAGCTCTCGAGTTCCTCGAGCAGTACCTCGACCGCTTTTTCGATCGACGGGTCGCGGCCTTCGGCGATCGGTCCGGGCAGATCCCAGACCTCGATGTCCGGCGC
>JAPUJD010000189.1 GCA_027296385.1 Acidobacteriota bacterium
CGCGCCGTCCCTGGACCAGGCCATGCTTGTCACATACTCGTGGGTGCGCCCCTCATGGATGTAGTTCGTCACCGGCCGCACCCGGCCCATTTCGGTGTCGTACACGGCCAGGTCGGACACGCCGAGCAAGTTCAGGTCCCCCCCGAAGCCCGGCTGCCGCCCCAGCTTCTCCCGATCGCTTTGCCAAAGGACAAACGCCACGTAGCGGCCATCCGGGGAGATGTTTCCCGTGTCCACCGGCGCGTTGGGCCACACCTGGCGTGTGACAAGGCCCAGCCTGCGGTCGGTCTCGTCTTCGGACTGCAAGGATGCGAGTCGGGAGCGAGCCTCGGCCACCGCATCGGGCTGATCGCCGTAGTTGCTGAGTAGCTCCGCGTAGGCCTCGCGGGCTTCGCGCATGCCCAGCTTTTCGTAGCTCATTCCGATGCGCAGCAGCGCCTGGGCAGCCACCGAGCGCGCGTTGCCGTAGCGCTCGACGATCGTTCGATACAGCTCAATCGCGCGCTCGAGATCGCCATCGGAGATCTCGGCGTGCATCGCTTCACGCAGCAACAGCTCGGCCTGGCCGTTCGATTGCGCCGTCGCAGCGAGCGGCGCACTGGCGAACAGAGCGAGTCCCATCGTGACAGCGAGTACGCGGTTGAGGCCGCTGGTTGCACGCCCCGCCGGGCGCGTGATCGAGCCCGCCAGCATCGAGAAGACCGTGTGTGAGTGCATCATGACGAACCTCCTGGTTGGGATGTACGGGCTAGGCTACTTGCCGCAAATCCCGAGCCGATCCGGACAAGCTCCCGTTTCTGCACGGTTCGTGTCTTGGTTGCCAAACAATCCGGTAGCTTCATCCGTCGAACCGGTAGCCGACGCCGCGCACGCTGATGACGTAGCGTGGCTTCTTGGGGTCGTCTTCGAGCTTCTTGCGCAGGTTGGCGACGTGGTTGTCGATCACACGGTCGCTCCCATAGGTGTTCTCGCCCCAGACGAGGTCGAGCAGGCGGTTGCGGCTCACCACCCGGCCGCCCCGCTTGACGAGCGCCGCAAGGATCTTGAACTCGATCGGCGTGACGTCGAGGGCCACGTCGGCACGGCGCACTTCGATGCGGCCGAAGTCGATCTCGAGGTCGCCGAACCGCTGAACCTCAGGCGTTGCATCCTCGGTCCTTCGCAGCAACGCTTTGATCCGGGCTCGCAACTCCAGGGCGCTGAAAGGCTTGGTGACGTAGTCGTCGGCACCGAGCTCGAGCCCCAGAACCTTCTCGGCTTCTTGCGCCTTGGCGGTGAGCATCAAGATTGGAACCTTGACCCCGGCGCTGCGCACTTCGCGGCACACCGCGAAACCGTCTTTGCCCGGCAGCATGATGTCCAACAGGATCAGGTCAAAGGGCTCATCGCGAGCTCGCTGCGAAGCCGTCTCCCCGTCTTCGGCGACCTCGACCTCGTAGCCCTCGAGCCGCAAGTCGGTCTGCAGCGCCAGGGCGATGGCAGGTTCGTCTTCCACGATAAGAATGCGGCTCATTCCGTGGGGTCCTCCAGTGGCAACGTGATCGTAAACGTGCTGCCGCGCCCCACCTCGCTTTCCAGTCGAATCTCACCATCGTGAGCGCGCACGATCTCGGCGACCATCGCCAGCCCGAGGCCGGTGCCCCTGGCGCCGAGGCTTTGCGCAGCGCTGCCGCGGACGAACTTCTGGAAGATCGAAGCCCGCTCATCCTCCGGAATGCCGACGCCGCGGTCGCGCACCGCTATCGCCAGATGATCTCCGTCGACCTCCGCGACCTCCAGCCAGACGGTGGTGCAATCGGGGGAGTAGCGTACGGCGTTTTCGAGCAAGTTCCACAGCGCCCGCGTCAAGGCGTCGCGGTCGCCCCGAACAACGGATCGTGAGCCGTTGCTCGCCACCTCGAGCGAAAACCCGTGCGCGCTCGCATCGTCGCGGAACTTGGCGGCGGCCTCCTCGACGAACGACGTCGCGTCGATCGGTTCCATATCGAAGTCGACCGCTCCCTCATCCATACGACGGAAGTCGAGGAGCTGCTCGACGAGTCGCTGTAGGCGACTGGCCTCGCGCCCCAAGACTTCGTAGAACTGATTGCGAGTGGCCGCGTCGGGCACCCTCTCGGTTGCCAGAAGCTCGATCATGTGGCGCATCGAGGTAAGCGGGCTGCGGAACTCGTGCGACACGGCGGCGACGAAGTCCGATTGAACGCGCGCCACCTCGAACTCCCGATTCACCGCTCGGCTGATGAAGTAGACGCTGGTAAGGAGCATCGAGACGACGAGCGCGAGGCCGACCAGCAGCAGATTCCGCTGCAGTGCCATGCCCGCGATCTCGGTCGCCGGGTCCGAGCTCCTCAAATGCACGGACCATGGGAGGCCGGTCTCTGCCGGCGTTCGGGCCACACGCACATGGCTTTCGCTGGTGGCGACACCCAGCCCCTCATTGCCTTCCCGTGTTCCATACGTCGTTCGACCCGACGCCACGTCGACGAGCTCGAACTCGACGGCCTGACGTTCACCGATCGACCGCCAAGCAGCCATCCATTGTCGTTCGGCGAATCGGGGGCCGGCGATCAGCACGGCCCGCGTCGAATCGTTGCTCGACTCGAGAATCACGAACGGCAGCTCATGCGCCCAGAGAATCGATCGGTTTCCGACGCCTCCAGCCGAGGCCATGGAGCCGATGCGATCGCGCCTTTGCCAGATTTCGTCGACCGCCGCGGCAAGAGCCTCGAGATTCTCCGACCGCACCTGGTCCCGATGGTCATCCGCGTCGACCCAGCCGGCGACCTGCTCGGAATAGAACCGATAGACAGGAGCGGTGAGATGCCAGCGGCCGGAACGCAGAGCTGTCAGCAAGTCTTCAGCGGCGGCCTGAAGCTCGGCCGGCCGGCCGAGATCTTCGAGAACTTCGCTGCGGTTGTAGCGAGCCAACAACGGCGCCGGCAGATCCTCGATCCAGGCGTCTTCCAGTGCATCCAAATCGTCGTAAACAGCCAGCGCGGTCTCGGCGTCACCCAGCTTCCGGAGGACGCGACCGAGCCCGAGCAGCGCTGCGGCACGCACGGTTGAGTCCTCTGACCGAGCCAGAGCGCGTAGCACCGTCTCCGCTGCCTCGAAGTCTCGCTCCTGAAACTCGAGGACATTGGCTTCGGCCAGGCGCTCGTTCACGACTCCTTGGCGCTCGCCAGCAGGCGACGGGTGGTAGAGGAGGTGGGATCGTGGATGCGCCGCTAGTCCTTCACCGGTCAGGAGCAGGATGATGGAGTCGGATGGCAGGGATTCCTCCGCTTCCGCAATCAGATCGGCGAGCTCCCGATTTTCCGCCCCGAGG
>JAPUJD010000019.1 GCA_027296385.1 Acidobacteriota bacterium
CTGGGCCACGGCGCCGGCGAGGGTGGAGCTGATGAGGTAGGGGGCGACACCGAGGTCGGCCAGCCGGGTGATCGCCGAGGGTGCGTCGTTGGTGTGCAGAGTGGAGAAGACGAGGTGGCCGGTGAGCGCCGCTTGTACCGAATACTCGGCAGTCTCTCTGTCGCGTATCTCGCCGACCATGATGATGTCGGGATTCTGCCGCAGGACGTGGCGCAGGCTCGTGGCAAAAGTCATTCCCGCCTTCGGGTTGACGGCGACCTGGTTGAAGTCCTCGTAGACCATCTCGATCGGATCCTCGATGGTCGTGATGTTGAGCTCGCGTCCGGCAATGGTCTTGAGGGCGGAGTAGAGCGTCGTCGTCTTGCCCGAGCCCGTCGGACCGGTCAGCAGGACGATGCCATGCGGCCGGTTGATGAAGTCGTCGAAGAGGTCGAGCTCGTCGGGATAGAACCCGATGGCGCTCAGATCCTGCATCAAGACCGTAGGGTCGAAGATGCGCAGGACCAGCTTCTCGCCGAACCCGACAGGCAGTGTCGAAACGCGGAGCTCGACCTCTTCGCCGGCGCGGCTGGTCTTGACCCGTCCGTCCTGGGGGCGGCGCTTCTCTGCGATGTCCATGCGCGCCAGCGTCTTGATGCGACTGACGACGGCCCGGTGCACGAGCTTGGGCATCGTCTGGATGTCGTGTAGGACGCCGTCGATGCGAAAGCGGATGAGGCTGAAGTCGCGCTTGGGCTCGATGTGGATGTCGCTCGCGCGCGTGTCGTAGGCGTGCTGGAGCATGAACTCGACCGCGTTGACGACGTGCTGGTCGCTGGACTCGATCTCCTTCGCGTCCTTGAGCCGAACCAGAGCCTCGAGGTTGCCCAGGTCGATGCCGCCCGACAGGTCCTTCTCCGCCCGAATGACCGAGTGGCGCAGACCGTAGAACTCGGTGATGGCGCGCAGGATGTCCGGCTCCGACGCGACCACCAGCTCGAGGTCGCGCTCGGCGATGCGGCGAAAGGAGTCGATGCCCTCGATGTCGTTGGGGTCGGCGCAGGCGACTCGCAGCTTGCCGTTCTGCAGCTCGAGCGGAAGCATCCGGTGTCGCCTGGCGAACGGGCGCGACATCTTCGACTCGATCAGATCGGCGTCGAGGTTGAGTGGATCGATGCGCACGAAGTCGAGCCGCGACTCCCCGGCGACGGCACGGGCGATCTCGAACTCCCGTAGAGGCTTGCCGGGGGTCTCTACGCTGTCGAAGTTGCAGCGCTCGATGACCTCGTAGGAGAGGGCACGCTGCTCGAACGCCCGTGGATTGCGCGTTCTGCTGGGTAGCAGGCGGGCCTCCTTGCGCACCTCGGAAGCTTGCTCGGCCGTCAGGACTTCCTGTCGGACGAGAATGTCGGCTAGGGCCTCGGGTGACAAAGTCATGGTGAGCCTTCCCGAACGGCTGTCCGGTGCGGCAAAGTCTAGCATTCATCGGTATTTGAGTGGATACGGCCAGCGACACCGCCGGTACGGGAGAGGTGGATGGCTTCAGCGCGAGCGTTAGGCTCTACAATCGCGCCGGCGATGACGATTTCGTTCCTACCGATCCTGATGGTGGTCGCGGTGGGCACTCTGTACGGAGTGTTCGACCTGCTGCGCAAGCGCATGACAGGCGCGATGCCGGCGGCTGCGATGCTGGTCTGGCTGGCGCTCGGCCAGGTGCCGCTCTTCGCGCTTCTGGTCTGGCGCGAGGAGTCCTTCAGCGTTGTCGCCGGCTACTGGATTCCGGGCCTGGTCACGATCCTGCTCAACATCGTCGCCAACATCGCGCTCTTGCGGGCGCTCCAGGTCGCCGCGCTCGGAGTCACGATTCCGCTCTTGTCGCTGACGCCGGCCTTCGCCACCCTGTTGTCGATCCGGGTCCTCGGAGAGCTGCCTTCGACGCTGCAGATGACCGGCATCCTGCTAGTCGTCGCCGGGGCCTTCGCCCTCAACTTCGATGCCGGTGAGGGCGCGTCACCCCTCGGTGTCTGGCGCTCGCTGGTGCGCGAGAAGGGGAGCCTGCTGATGATCCTGGTGGCTCTGTGCTGGTCGGTGACGCCAGCCTTCGACAAGCTGGCGGTAGCAGCCTCCGGCGTCTACACCCACGGCCTGCTGCTCAACGGGGGGGTCGGTCTCGGGGCGCTGCTCTGGCTCCTGCTCAAGGGGGAGGGAGCGACCCTCGAGCCACGGCGCGCCGTCGGCGGCCTGTTGGCGCTGTCGGTGCTGATCGGCTTCGTTGCCC
This sequence comes from Acidobacteriota bacterium, assembly GCA_027296385.1. Taxonomy (GTDB): domain Bacteria; phylum Acidobacteriota; class Thermoanaerobaculia; order Multivoradales; family JAHEKO01; genus CALZKB01. The sequence continues at coordinate 2,258 of JAPUJD010000019.1, forward strand.
TGGTGCTGCTGCTCAAGGCCTACACCTTGGCTTGGATCGGCATGGTCGAGACCATCCGGCGCGCGGTCAACACCGGCTGGGCTCTGGTCTTCGGTCGCTGGTTCTTCGGCGAGCGCATCCGTACCGCGCAGATCGTCGCCGTCGTGCTGATGACGGTAGGTGTGGCGCTGCTCTTCTTCTGAGGCTGATCACCCGAAGACCGAGCTAGCTCTGTGGCTCGGACTTGCCCTTGATGACGTTCATCGCCAGGGCGATCATCGAGCCCACATCGGCCACGCTCGCTGGCAGGACGAGGGTGGTGCTCTCTTTGGCGAGCTCGCCGAATTGCTCGATGTACTGCTGGGCGACCTTGAGCTGCACCGCCTGATCGCCGCCCTCGACCATCGTCGCTGCGGCCACGCTGCGCAGGCCCTCGGCGGTCGCGGCGGCCACCGCCAGGATCGCCGCGGCCTTGCCGTCGGCCTCGTTGATCTGTAGTTGCTTGCTGGCTTCGGAGCCCTTGATGACTTCTTGCTTGCGGCCCTCGGCCTCGTTGATCGTCGCGTCGCGCTCGCCCTCGGAGGTGAGGATGGTCGCTCGCTTCTCGCGCTCGGCCCGCATCTGCTTCTCCATGGCAGCGAGCACGTCGTTGGGCGGGTTGATGTTCTTGATCTCGTAGCGCAGCACCTTGATGCCCCAGGGGTCGGAGGCCTTGTCGAGCTCGTCGACGACCTGGATGTTGATGTGCGTGCGCTCCTCGAAGGTCCGGTCGAGCTCGATCTTGCCGATTTCGCTGCGCAGGGTCGTCTGTGCCAGCTGGCTGATGGCAAAGAGGTAGTTGGTGACACCGTAAGAGGCTCTCCGCGCGTCCATGACCTTCAGATAGAGCACGCCGTCGACACCCACCTGAACGTTGTCGCGGGTGATGCAGACCTGCTCCGGAATGTCGATCGCCGTCTCCTTGAGCGAGTGCTTGTAGTGGATCCGGTCGAAGAACGGAATCAGGACGTGGAAGCCGGCCGGCAGCGTCTTGTAGTACTTGCCGAGCCGCTCGACCACGAAGGCGCTCTGCTGGGGCACCACGACGGCGGTCTTGGCGATGACGACGATCACGACAACGGTCAGGGCGATGGCGACGATTACGGTAGCGATCATCTGGATCTCCTTCAGACGGGTTCGCCGGGTTCCGCCGTCTCGGCGGCCCGGAGGTGCAGGGTGAGTCCTTCGACCTTCTCGACGATGCAACGCGCTCCTTTGGACAACGACTCTCCGGGGGCGCCGACGACGCTCCACGAGGTCCCCCGAAGCTCCGCCTTGCCCGGCTCTCCGGGTGTCAGGTCGGTGAGCAGCACGACGTCCTGGCCCACCAGCGAGTCGATGCCCGGCTGGTTCTCATCCCTACGATTGAAGCGCCTGACGATCGGTCCGCGCAGCGCCATCAGTGAGATGACGGAGAGGGGGGAGAAAAGCACCCACTGGACCCAGATGGAGCCCACGATGCCGAGTTTCACCAGCACGCCCAGGATGATGGCGGCGGCGCCGAAGAACAGAAAGATGATCGTGCCCGGACTCATCACCTCCAGGGCCAGAAGCGCCAAGCCTGCCATCACCCACAGCCACCATTCCATGACGGATCCCTTTTCTCGGTTGTTGAGAGCAAGCGGCCGCTCGGTGTCCGGGCTGCTCTCTGCTCAGAGTAGTTGCAGATGCCGTCGAGGGTCAACGGCATTGAACGTTCTACGGCCGGGAGCCGGTGAGCATTCCAGGCGGTGCTGGTCGCGTCGTCGACGGAGACGCGGCGCGCCCGCCGCCCTTGTCGATAATCGCTTGGACGATCACGACTCGCTGGATGCTGGCGGCCCTGCGCGCTGGCGCCACCTCACCGACGCAACGGGACGAGAAGTTCGAGCTAGAGGGTGATCGGCCATTCGGACTGGAGGCCGTGGGTGGCGGTCCAGTGGGCGCGGAGCTCGGCCATCGAATCGCCGCCGAGCTTCTCCAGTAGGGCATCGGCCAGGACCAGCGCGACCATCGCTTCGGCGATGACGCCGGCGGCGGGGAGCGCGG
>JAPUJD010000190.1 GCA_027296385.1 Acidobacteriota bacterium
ACCGGAGGGACTCCAAGACCGTCTAGCTGCCGAAGGGTGCAGGGGCTGAGTGAATTCGCACTCAGCCGCCCTAGAGGAGGAAGAGGCTTCCAGTATGCCTGCCCTGGTATGATTACGCCTCTATAGAAACGGAGGCGACCGCGCATGAGACTCAAATTCGTCTACTTGGAAGGCACGGAGCTGGGCGGAGGCGAACCCGGACGGTGGTCCACCCGATCCCGACCGGCCGCGCCACGCCGGCGCTCGAGCCCGCGCAGCTCGCGGAGTAGACGCGCATCGTCCAAGAGCACGGCGGCGCCCGCATTCACTAGAGGCAGCAGCTCGAGGTAGAGCTCCGAGCGGGTATGCCTGGAGTCCGCCGTTCAATCCGAGCGGCGTGACGCTCGGATCTGCTATCTGACGACTTGTCCGGACACCTCGGACGGACTGTCCGCGGGACAGGGCGGCGAACACACCCTTTCTTAAGGGTGTCCGCTGTCCGCTTGTCCGCCGGGAAAGAGCCCGCCAGTGCTTCGTCGTCGCGCCTTGCCAGGAGCGCTGCGGAAGCCGATGGCACCCCACCAGCCAGGCCAGGACATGGAGCCCAAAGGCTGGCGCTCAGCTTCGCCCTTGCCCTAGACTGCTCGCTCAGGTGAGTTCGATGTCGCAGGAGAAACTACTCGAGACCATCAGGTCCTCAGTCATCGGCGAGGACCGCGCGATCGAAGGCCCATTCGGGTTTCGGCGCCTGACGTATGCCGACTACACGGCCTCCGGACGGGCCTTGACGTTCATCGAGGACTTCATCCGGCAAGAGGTTCTGCCGCTCTACGCCAACACCCACACCATCTCGTCGGGGACCGGTCGCCAGACGATGAGGTTCCGTGAGGACGCGCGGCGAATCATCCTCGAGTCGGTCGGCGGAACCGAGAATGACGTGGTGCTCTTCGTCGGTTCCGGCGCCACCGGCGCCATCCATCTGCTGATCGAAGTTCTCAACATCCGGTTGCCGGCCGATCTCGCGGCGACCTGGAAGCTCGACGAGCAGATCCCGGCGCAGGAGAGGCCGGTGGTCTTCATCGGGCCCTACGAGCACCACTCCAACGAACTGCCGTGGCGCGAGTCGATCGCCGACGTCGTAGTGGTCGACGAGGATGGCGATGGTCGGATCGACCAGGCCGAGCTCGCCGCCCGGCTGGAGGAGTTCCGGGGCCGGCCGCTCAAGATCGGGAGCTTCTCGGCCGCGTCGAACGTGACCGGAATCGAGTCCGACGTCGAGGGCATCACCGAGCTTCTGCACAGCGGTGGCGCCCTGTCGCTCTGGGACTTCGCGGCCGCCGGCCCCTACGTGAAGATCGACATGAATCCCCGCGGCCGGCCCGAGGCGGCCATGGACGGGATCTTCCTGTCGCCGCACAAGCTGATCGGCGGGCCTGGCACGCCGGGAGTGCTGGTCGCCAAGCGCACGCTTTTCAGCAACCGGGTGCCGACAGTACCCGGCGGCGGCACTGTGGCCTACGTCAACACCGAGGAGCACCGCTACCTCGAAGACGCAGAGCACCGAGAGGAGGGCGGCACCCCGGCGATTGTCGAATCGATCAGGGCCGGCCTCGCCTTCCAGCTCAAGGAGGCAGTCGGTGCGGAGACCATTCACCAGCGGGAACGCGAGTTCACCCGCCGCGCCATCGCTGCCTGGGGCCAGCATCCGCAGCTGAGGATCCTGGGCAATCCCGAGCGGCGGCGGCTGTCGATCGTGTCGTTCATCGTGCGCCATCGCGAGGGCTACCTGCACCACAACTACGTCGTCGCCCTGCTCAACGATCTCTTCGGCATCCAGACTCGCGGCGGCTGCTCGTGCGCCGGCCCCTACGGTCATCGCCTCCTGGGCATCGATCTGACGACCTCGCACGAGTTCGAGTGCGAGGTGATGGCGGGCTTCGACGGCATCAAGCCCGGCTGGACCCGCATCAACTTCAACTACTTCTTGAGCGACCACATCGTCGAGTTCCTCCTCTCCGCCGTACAGTTCATCGCCGAGGAGGGCTGGAAACTACTGCCCCAGTACCGCTTCGACGCACGAACCGGACTCTGGCGCCACCACGCGCACCCCGATCCGAAGACCCTGGGGCTGACCGACCTGAGCTACGCATCGGGCGCGCCGACCTACGACTCGACCGCGTTGACCAGACCGGAGAGCGAGCTCGACGGTTATGTCGCCGCCGCCCGCGCCGTCATCGCGCGCGCGATCGCCGGCGACGACACGCCGCGGCCGCGCTCCGAGGGGCTGCCCTCGGGCCTCGAGCATCTACGCTGGTTCCCGCTGCCGTCGGAGATCTGGGACGAGCTCCATGGCCAGGTGGTCGAGCCGCCCGGAGCATCCGTGCTCCACCCCTGAGTCAACGGCATCAGCGCTAGTCCTTCGTCGTCACGGCTTGCCATAAGCGCTGAGCCCTCAGCGATCTGGGCAACGAACTCACCGCACGGGACACTAGCCAGTATTTTGTAGGCCCTGGGCGATGCCGATGACGGTGGCGAAGAGTGACTCGAGCAGCGAGTCATCCCGGCGCTCGCTCTCCCGCCAGCGCCGTAGCAGGTCGATCTGCAGCAGGCTCATTGGGTCGACGTAGGGGTTGCGTAGCTGGATCGAGCGCTGCAGCGCCGGGTCGCCGTCGAGCAGCTCTTGGCGTCCTACGAGCTCGAGGATGAGCTGCCGGGTGAGTAGGTACTCCGCCTTGACGATCGCGAAGAGCTCGCCGGCGCCGCCGGGGACGAGGTCGGCGTAGCGAGCGCCGATCGCCAGGTCGGCCTTGGCGAGGGCCATCTCGATGTCGGCGACGAGGTTGGCGACGAAGGGTACGGCCGTCAACTCTCGCGCCGCTTCCTTGCCGTGGTGCTCGACGACCGCCTCGAGGCCGCTGCCGACGCCGAACCAGCCGGGCAGGAGAACGCGGCTCTGCGTCCAGGCGAACACCCAGGGGATGGCGCGGAGGCTCTCGATGCCGCCGCCGGTGCGCCGCGACGCCGGCCGCGAGCCGATGTGGAGGCGCTCGACCACGTCGATTGGCGTCGAGCCGCGAAAGTAGTCGGTGAACTGGGGGTGGCCGTAGACCAGCGCCTGGTACTTCTCGCGGCTGCGGCGCGCCATGAGCTCGAGCAGTTCACGCTCCACCTCGCCGAGCGGTGCGGCGGGGGGCGCCGCCGTGGCGAGCAGCACGGCCCCGGTGGCGCGCGCGAGATTGCGCATCGCCAAGCCGGCCAGGCCGTACTTGTCGGCGATGACCTCGCCCTGCTCGGTGACACGCAACACTCCCTGCACCGACCCCGACGGCGCCGCCAGCACCGCGCGGTGGGTCTTGCCGCCGCCGCGGCCGACAGTGCCGCCGCGGCCGTGGAAAAAGGTCAACGCGGTACCGTGCTCGCTGGCGACTCGCGTGAGGTCTTGCTGGGCGCGCTGCAGGGCCCAGCGCGAGGCGGCCGCGCCGCCGTCTTTGCTGCTGTCGCTGTAGCCGATCATCACCAGTTGGCGGGTGCGGTGTTCGAGGTGTCCGCGGTAGACCGGGTCAGCGAGCAGCTCGTGCAGGATCCGGGGTGCCGCCTCGAGGTCGCCGACGGTCTCGAACAGCGGGCAAACGTCGAGGCCGTGAGTGGGGCCGTCGGTCGCCCAGGATGCCAAGAGGAGAACCGAGAGCACGTCGTCGCAGCCCTGGGTCATCGAGATGATGAAGGGGCCGATGGCGGCGGCACCGTACACCTCGCGGCTCTCGGCGATGGCGCGGAAGACCTCGAGTGTGGCCTCATCCTCCGCCGTCGGTCTGTGGAGCGGCGGCGAGCCGTCGGTCAGGCGGCGGCGCAGGACGGAGGCGCGCTCGGCGGCTGGCCGTTCGAGCCACTCCTCGTCGCCCATCAGCCGGCCGATGACACGCCGGTGGACCAGCGAGTCCTGGCGAACGTCGAGAGTGGCCAGGTGCAGGCCGAAGGTCTGGATGCGCCGAATCAAGCGCCGGACGCTGAACAACCCGGCGTGACGGCCGTTGTGTTGGACCAGGCTACTCTCGACCAGTCGCATGTCGGCCGCCGGTTCGGCGACGCCGCGGTAGCGCCGGTCGTCGCCGGTGCTGGTTGCCGCCAGCCGCGCCGCTACCAGCTCCAGGAAGACCCGGTAGGGCATGTCGCGCTGGCGCTCGGGGATGGACTCGTACTCAACAGGGAAAAGATCCTGGTACTCGGCCAGGCGCTCGAGCAGACGAGGGTCGATTCCGGTTCTCTCCGGCGATTGCGACAGCTGTCCCGCGAGCCGCGAAACCTCTTTGCGGTAGAGCCCGATCACCAGCTCGCGCTGGCGCTCGAGCGTGGCCCGCACAGTGCCGGCGTCGACATTCGGATTGCCGTCCATGTCGCCTCCCACCCAGGAAGCGAAGCTCAAAACGGAAGGGACCACCAGGCCATCGGTGAGCTTCGGGAAAGCGTCTTTCAGCGCCTGCTCGAGCTCCTCGTAGAAGGCCGGCACAATCTGGTAGAGCACGTCGGTGAGGAAGAACAGCACGTGCTCGCGCTCGTCGGCCACCGTGGGCCGGGCATGAGGGTGCTCGAGGGTCTGCCAGGCCGCCGTGACCTCGGAGCGAATGCGTGCGATCGCCCGGCGCTCCTCTGGCACGGTGCGCGACGGGTCGAAGCGATCGACCAGGCGTTGGGCAATGCGTTGCTCCTTCTCCAGGATCGCCCGCCGAGTGGCCTCGGTCGGATGCGCAGTGAAGACGGGCTCGATGTGGAGTTGCCGGAGCAGGGCAGCGAGCTCATCTGAGTCGAGATCCGGCCGCAATGCTCGCAGCCGCAGTAGAGCGTCGAGGATGCCTTCGCGTTGGGGCGGGCTGTCCGGCTCCCGGAGGTAGTCGCGCCGCCGCCGGATCCGGTGCACCTTCTCGGCCAGATTAACGACGCGGAAATAGCTCGAGAATGCTCGTACCAGCTCTGTCGCCAGGGTCTGCTCGAGGCCGGAGAGCATGGCTCGCAGCTGCGGGCCGGCCTCGCTGTCGCCGCCGCGGCGGGCGATGGCCAGCGTGCGAGCGGTCTCGACGAGCTCGAAGGTTTCGTCGCCGCATTGCTCCCGGATGACCTCGCCCACCAGGGCGCCGAGCAAGCGGACGTCGTCGCGCAACGGCAGGTCCTTGGGCTCGAAGTGGACGTCGCGGGCCATGGCTTGGTGGGTTGCCCCGGGCCGTGCGGCCCGGACCGAGCCTACGCTACCTTGTTCGGCGGCGCGCTGCGCGCGCCGGGGCGCACTGTGTTTTCTGGGCTGCCTGCGGCAGCCCGACGCCTTGGACGCGCCGGCGCACACTGTGTTTCTTGGACTGCCTGCGGCAGCCCGACGCCTTGAACGCCCACCACGGCTTGCGCGATCGGCATGGGCTGGCCCCGAAAACACCGCGCCGCGCCCGCAATGTAGAGTGGCGGCCGGTGTCGTTGATGACTCATCGATCGCATCGTGGAGTTCAGAGCGTCAGACGCGCGCTGGGCCTGATCGTGATGCTGGCCCTGGTTGCCTGCGCCGGGCAGCGGGCGCCTGCTACCGGTGCCCCGAGCGGCTATGCCCTGGTGATCGACGCCAGCAGCAGTGGCTCGCGGATTCACATCCTGCGGTGGCGGCAGCCGCGACAGGGTGCGCTGCCCTGGATCAAGGTGGCTCCCTTCCCCCGGGCGGCCGGCGAGCCGGCCTGGAGCGAGGCGATCGACCACGAGCTCTCGAGCTACGCCGCCGATCCCACCCAAGCCGGCGCCGCGCTCGCGCCGCTGCTCGAGTACGCGCAGCAGAGGCTCGACTCCGTGGGCGCCGATCTCGGCACGACACGGATCTACCTCAAGGCGACTGCCGGCATGCGCCTGGTCCCCGAGCCCGAGGGCGGCCGGATCATGGCTGAGGTCCGGCGCTATCTGGCAGCCTCGCCCTTCGACCTCGAGAGCGCCGAGATCATCAGCGGCCAGCAAGAGGCTCTCTTTGGCTGGATAACGGTCAACTACATGCTCGGCCTGCTCGGCGACGGCGGGCCCTTCCCGACCGTCGGCGCCCTCGATCTCGGCGGTGCCTCGACCCAGATCACCTTTCTGCCGCTCGACTACCCGGAAGAGAGCGCCGCCCGGGTCGTTCTCGGCGGTACCGAGTACCGCGTCTACTCACACAGCTACCTCGGGCTGGGGCAAGACCAGGCTCTACAGGCGGTCGGCTCGCCGACTTGCTATCCGAAGGGCTACCCGATCCCCTCCGGCACCGCGGGTGTTGCGGACGGCAGCCGCGGCCTGGGCGACTACCTGGCGTGTCGCCAGGCGATCCGCGACACCCTGAGCGCGGATTGCACGGCCTCCGACTGCTCGCTGATGGGTGTCTACCAACCACCGCTCTACGGCGACTTCTTCGCCTTCTCCGGCTACGGCTACGCGGCCTCCTTCTTCGGCCTCGGCCAGGACCTGTCGCTCGCCGCCCTCGAAGCGAGCGGCCAAACGTACTGCGCCGAGGACTGGGAGCAGATCCTGCGCCAGCGTCCCGACGAGCGCGGGCGCAAGTACCTGCCCGCTTACTGCTTCAAGGCGGCCTACATCGTCACCCTGCTGACCGATGGTTTCGGCTTCCCTCTGACGACCCGGCGTATCGTCGCACCTGGCCGGGTGCAGGGCAGCGAGGTGAGCTGGGTGCTGGGCTCGCTGGTCTACGAGCTCGGTGGGAGCACCCAGTGAAGGAGCGAGCACTCGTTGCTATCCTCGCCACCGGCGGTACCATCGCCGGTGCCTCGCCGTCGGCCACCGGCGCCTCGTACACCTCCGGCAGCCTTTCGGTCGACGCCCTGCTCGACGCCGTGCCCGAACTCGGCGAGCTGGCCGAGCTCTCCAGCGAGCAGATCGCCGCCATAGGTAGCCAGGACATCACCGACGCGATCTGGTTGGCGCTCGCCGCCCGGGTGACCGAGTTGACCGCGCGTGACGAGGTGGACGGCATCGTCATCACCTCCGGCACCGACACCATCGAGGAAACCGCCTTTTTCCTCAACCTGGTCGTGCGCACGCCGAAGCCGATCGTGCTCACGGGTGCTATGCGACCGGCGAGCGCGCTGTCGGCCGATGGTCCGCTGAATCTCTACAACGCCGTCGCCGTCGCCGCCGACCCCAAGGCGCGAGGCAAAGGTGTGCTCGTCGTCGCCAACGACAAAATCCACGGAGCGCGCTCGGTCGTCAAGGCCAACACCACCGTCGTCGACACGCTACAGAGCCCCGGCCGCGGCCTCATCGGTACGGTCCACTTCGGCGAACCGCGGTACTTCCGCGGCCCCGTGCGCCCCCACGCCGAGGCGACGCCGTTCGAGGTCGCGGCGATCGAGGCCCTGCCCCGCGTCGAGGTCGTCTACGCCCACGCCGGCATGGACGGCAAGATGATCGAAGCGGCCGTCGCCAATGGTGCACGCGGCATCGTCATCGCCGGCGTCGGCAGCGGCAACCTCTCTTCACCGGCCATGGAGGCGCTGACGGCCGCGGCGGCCGCCGGTGTCGTCTGCGTGCGCAGCACCCGCCTGCCGACCGGCTTCGTGGCCCGCAACGTCGAGACCGATGACGACGAACGGGGACTGATTGCGGCCTGCGACCTCAGTCCACAGAAGGCCCGGGTGCTGCTCCAGCTCTGCCTGCTCGGCGAGCACTCGCTGGCCGAGCTGCAGGAGCTCTTCCTACGTTATTGATCCCATGCCGGTTCCTCTCCCGGGGTTACGGCACCGGTCTCGACCCGCCTCTCAGGTTGCCCTGGTCCGCCACTTGTCCGCTCTACCTACTCGAAGACTCATGGTGATTTCCATTTCGTAGGCCTGCCGGTCAAATACCCCTGCACCTGATCCACGCCCATCTCCCTGACGACCTCGAACTCCTCCTCTGTTTCTATGCCCTCGGCAATGATGCCGTCCTTCGAGTAGTTTCGTACCGCTCTGACCAAATCTCTGAGAAAGCGCCTGAATTGCTCGGAAGCGGCGGCTTCCACGATCGTCGAGCGATCCACCTTGATGTACTCGGGCACAAGCTTGGCGATGAACGGCAACGACATGAACCCAGAGCCGAAGTCATCGATGGCGAATTTGTAGCCCAGTCTCCGCCAGCTGTCGGCAGTCTCGAGGTGCCCCTCGACGTCGGATAGAGAGTCTGCCTCTGATATCTCCAGGATCACTTCAACATTTTCTGGCTTGGCGAAGGGGTCTATAGTCTGGAGCGTCTCGAAGTCAATATTGATGAACACCTTGTCCAGTCTGTGTTCATGCGCAGCTCGGATTTGATCTCGAAAGATGATTCTCTTTAGTTCAGCTAGTTGGCCGACTGCCGAATATCGTTGAAAGAGCTTGGTTATACTCACTTTCCCCTTCGGATCCCTGCTCAGGGCCTCATAGCCCATCACCTCTCTCGATCCGACTTCCACGATGGGCTGAAAGACCATCCTCACAGAGCGCTCGTTGAGCTCGTACTCTTCCTCGCCAACATGGATCTTGTCGCCACTTCTCTTGGCGATGTACAAGGCCTTGTCAGCCAAGCGAATGAGCTTCCTCGGTTCGGTGGAGTGTTCAGGAAAGAAGGCGATGCCGATGCTGAGATCCAGGGGCAGCTGGCTGGAAGCGGCTATTGCCCGCACGCCGCTCCTGATCCGACGCGCGGCGATCAAGGCGCCCTTACGGGTAGTGACGCTGACGAGGACTAGGAACTCGTCGCCTCCCCAGCGAAACACCAAGTCCGTTCCGCGAGTGGCCTCGAGGGCGGTCTTTGCCACGAGCTGGAGGATCTTGTCGCCGACGTGATGGCCGTGAGAGTCATTGATCTGTTTAAATTGATCCAGGTCGCACAGAAGAATGGCGAAAGGCTTCCGGTCTCGTTTGGCCCTCGCCACGGCCTCGTCGAAACGGTGCTCGAAAGATTGACGATTCAACAAACCGGTCAGCGAATCTCGAAGGGCCTGTTCGTAATAAAGCCGACGAATGTTTCGGAACGTGAGGTGTGTCTGGAAAGCGTAGGCACATAAGAGTCCGATAAGCAGGAGAAGACCGACGAGAGCAGTCGGGCGGACGGCACGAGCCAGGCGTCCGTCTAGAGAGCTCGAATCGACCAAGACAGAAAACGTGACGATGGTCACCACTGCAAGAAGGAATAGCAGGAAGAGGATGACAAGCCAAAGATGTCGTTCGCGCCTCTCGATCGAGGTGATGTCAGGTTGGACGGGCTGTCTCTTCTCAGTCATCTGTGGGAGGTCCTGGCGCGACTGTCAAAGTCGTCTCGAGCCACTTGTCCGTACCGCAAACCGGGGCGTGAGTTTCTGGTAGCCACAGCCGTTTCCCGCTTGATCTCCCCTGACCAGTGAGTATACTTCCTTCATGTCTCGCCAAGCTACCCGCGAGCGGCTGGTGCAGGCAGCGGCGGATCTGTTCTACGAGGGCGGGATCCATCAGACCGGGGTGAATCAGGTGATCGAGCGCGCCGGGCTGTCGAAGCCGACGCTCTACCAGCACTTCCGTTCCAAGAACGACTTGGTACTGGCCGTTTTGAAGCGTTGGGCGGAGCGCCGCGAAGAGCTCCTGGGCGAGATCCTGGCCGATGAACACAGGCCACCATGCGATCGTCTAATCGCTACCTTCCAGTTCTTCGAGGACTGGTTTCGTCAGCGTGATTTCAGAGGCTGCGGTCTAGTGAACGCGGCCACCGAGATCCCCAGCCGTGACGATCCAGGCCGTGACCTCGTTTCGAGGCACAAGGCTTGGATGACCCGTTCGCTGGAGCGACTGGCCCGGCAGGCGGATCTTCGCGAGCCGAAAGCTCTTGCGCAAAGCTTGGTGCTGCTCATCGAGGGCGCCACCGTTACGGCCTACGTGCAGTCCAGCCCCGGCGCTGGCCGCGTGGCGCGACGAGCCGCACAGCGGCTCATCGAGTCGCACAGACCCTAGGAATGAGCGCCCCTGACTCCAGACGGGCGTCTTTGACTGGTACTTGACGCGGTCACGCTGGGGCTGTTCCACAGCAGCGACGAGCCGAATAACGTCCCGCAGCTCCGCTTTATCGGGGACGGGCCGGTGGTCGTCTGGCTGGCTAGTTTCGCCACTCGAGAGGTCTTCGAGGGGGCCCGGCCAGCCTCCGTCCTCTCTGGTCGAGACCGATGAGCTCTTCGAACTCTTTCGATGCGAACCCGTTGTGGGCGCTTGGGGGGCGCGTGGAGGCCAAGAGTGTGATATACGTCAC
>JAPUJD010000191.1 GCA_027296385.1 Acidobacteriota bacterium
CCCGAGCGACAGGGAGCGATGCCCGACGATGGGCGCCAGAAGCTCGGCTCGAGCCGCTGAACAGTGCCCTGCATCCAAGAACGCTCGCGACGAGCGTTCAGGTGACGCGGCAGCATCCTGGAAGGCTCGCGGTCAGCCTTCCGAGGACACCGCCGTATCCCGAAAGGCTCACGGCGAGCGGGTTGATGCTGCCGCTGCATGCAAGAAGGCTCGCGGCGAGCCCTCCACCGTCAGACGGCGCCAGTACTCGTCAACGAGCTCGTCGGTAACGATCGAATCATCCGCCGCTGAACGTCGCAGGCCTTCTTCGACGTTGGCTCGCCGCAATGACCGGACGCGAACGAAGAGCTGGGTCAATGGGCGCAGTGCCGACCACCGGCTACGGCGCAATTGGGGGTAGTCTGGCGCGGCGGAGTTGACGAGTGTCAACGAGAGGAACCGTTCCGGGCGCCGCACGGCGAGAGCGACGCTTACCGAGCCGCCATAGGAATGACCGACGAGATGAGTCCGCTCGATACCGAGCGCATCGAGAACTCCGATGAGCCGTTCGCCCTGGGCGAAGCGGCTGTAGTCACGCTTGCGTCGTGGCCGCTCGGTCAAGCCGAAGCCCGCCAGATCGACGGCCACCACTCTGAAGTCCGTGGCCAGCTCCTGCACCACGTCGCGCCACGAATAGCTCGAACCACCAAAGCCGTGGACCAGCAGGACCGGCTCACCGACACCTCGGTCCTCGACGTAGACCCTGACGCCGTCAATCGAAAGCAAGCGCTCGGGCGGTACCTCGGCAATCAATCGCTCGTAGGGCACTAGGGAGACACAGCCGCCAGCCAACAGCAGAGAAACGAAGAGGAAAGGCCGCCGAATCATCGGCTGAGACTAACCCACCGCGAGAAGTTCAGTGGGTACCTGGATAGTGTCTTGCGCCGCCGCGGCCTCGAGTGGCGCCATTGAGTTCTCCACACACACGACCTGCCCGCTTTTCCACCCGGGCTGCGTTACGCGCGGGGTCTTTACACCGGACTACAGCGCGACCTGCAACCTTCTCCAGGTTGGCACGTTATTGAAACGGGGAGAGGTTGTTCCCATTGGCAGCTTGGACCGCGGGATGCGGAGGTGGGGTGAGAGGCCAAATGAGGGGTGTGGCGTAGCGAGCGGGAGAAGGAGCTCGGATTCGGTGTTCCCGCGGTCGGCGTCTTTCTCGTTGCCCTGGCGACTCGCGCATTTCACGTTTCGCAACTCCGAGGCTCGGCGCTGTTCGACGTGTACCTGGGCGACGCCGCTGGCTATCACGCTTGGGCGCAGCGCTTGGCGCTGGGAGACTGGCTGGGTAGCGAGGTCTTCTACCAGGCTCCTCTCTACCCTTACTCGCTCGCCGTCGTCTACTCGATACTGGGGGAGCTATGGGCGCCGCGGATCGTCCAGGCGCTTCTCGGTGCGCTAGCCTGCTCGCTGCTCGCGCTCGCCGGGCAGCGCCTGTTCTCGGCTCGGGCCGGGCTGATTGCGGGGTTGGCGCTGGCTGTCTATCCAACTGCGATCTTCTTTGACGGCTTGATCCAGAAGTCCGTCCTCGACAATCTGTTGCTCTGCCTGCTGCTCTGGCTCCTCAGCCGGTCCATGGCACGACCCCAGCCAGGACCCGTCGGGCTGTGGACCGGCATGACGCTAGCCGCCCTGATGCTCAGCCGTGAGAACGCGCTGGTCTTCCTGCCGCCCATCGTACTCTGGCTGGCCCTGGACGCCCGCCTGGCGCGCCGGCAGCGGATGACGGCGGTGGCGTGGCTGCTGGGTGGCATGGCGCTGCTTCTGGCACCGGTCGCGGTACGCAACCACGCCATGGGCGGAGGTTTCCACCTGACCACGTCACAGTTCGGCCCCAACTTCTACATCGGCAATCACGCAGGGGCCAGCGGCGTCTACCAGCCCTTGCGCTACGGGCGCGGAGGGGTCGACTACGAGCGTCTCGACGCCACGAATCTCGCGCAAGAGGCCACCGGGCGAACCCTGAGCCCGGGAGAAGTATCCAACTACTGGCGCGGTCGTGCCTTCGAGTTCATTCGCGAGCAGCCTGGTGCCTGGCTGCGGCTGATGGGCCGAAAGATCGCCCTGGTGTGGAACGCGGCCGAAGTCGAGGACACCGAGGATCAAACGACCTACGCTCGCTCGTCGCTCGTGCTGCGGCCAGCACTAGTCTTCCACTTCGGTGTCGTTGCGCCACTCGGGTTCCTCGGTATTTGGCTCACCAGGCATCGCTGGCGCGAGCTCTGGCTGCTATACGGCATGATCGCGGTCTACTCTTCGAGCGTCGCGCTCTTCTTCGTCCTCGGGCGCTATCGCTACCCCCTCGTCCCGCTGCTGCTGCTCTTCGCCGGCGCCGGGCTGGCGCAGATCACCAGTGTCGTGCGCTCAGCCACGCGAGCGGAGCTCGCCACCGCCGCCGCCGTGCTCGTAGGCACGGTCATGCTCACCAACCTCCCGATCTACGACGTCTCGCGCTCTGTCGTCACGACCGAGGTGAATCTCGGCAAGGCGTTCCTGAAACAGGGAGAGCTCGCGCGCGCAGCGGAACACCTCGAGCGTGCCATCGAGCTTCAGTCCGACAACCCGCTGGCGCACTACAACCTCGGAAATGTCCTCCACCTCCAGGGCCGAAACGGGGAGGCGATCCCCCATTATCGACGCGCGATCGAGCTGGCGCCCGACGATGTCGAATCGCACAACAACCTGGGCCTCGCCCTCGCCGCCACGGGCAATGCCGACGCAGCTCTCGCCCACTACCGACGAGCAGTGCAGCTCGACCCGCGTCACCCCGAGGCCCACAACAACCTCGCTAACGCCCGTGCCAGGCAGGGACGTATCGACGAGGCCCTCGCCCTCTACGATGAGGCCATAGCAGCCAGGCCAGCCTACGTTGACGCCTACGTCAACAAGAGCACCGTGCTCGACGTTGCCGGCCGTTCCGCCGAGGCTCTGGAAGTGCTCGTCGAGGCCGCCGCCCTCGTACCCGGGGAGGCAGAGATTCTCCGGCTGCAGAGCGGTCTCGAGGTAAGGCTAGGCCATCCGGAGCAAGCCGCCGTGCACCTGGAAGATGCCGCACGACTCGAGCCCGGAGATGCCCGGATCCGTTTCGAGCTCGGCCGTGTGCTCGCTACCATCGGCCGTTCCGCCGAGGCCATCGTGCACCTCAGAACGGCTGCCCGCCTACAGCCGGCCGTCGGTCACTTCAACGCTTTGGCCTGGGTGCTGGCTACTCGCGTGGGAGCCAGCATCGCCGAGGTCGACGAGGCGTTGACCAACGCAGAGCGCGCCGCCAGCATGACCGGCAACCGAGACCCGGCGGTACTGGCCGTGCTAGCAGCTGCGCGCGCGGCTAGCGGCGACTATTCCGGAGCCGTGGCAACGGCCCAGCGCGCCCTCGCCCTAGCCACCGAGGTCGGAGCAACCCAGTTGATATCCAACCTGACGCAGCAGCTCGCGCTCTATGGCCGTGGCCTCCCGTACCGAGTCGGACGGTCCTGACCCAGCCCTGGGACGCGAACACCCCTTTGCGATCTTGGCCACAGCTACCCCTTTGGCCAGAGCCGGGAACTGACTCCAGCGGCTCATGCGGCGCAGCTTCAGCCACCCTATCCGTTATCCGTCAGCACCGCCTGCTTTCGGCCTTGGATTCTCTCGGCCAGCCCCTGGCAGAACGTCTTGTCATCGGGGCGCACCCGAGCAGTCCAAGAAATCCTCCTCGTAGAGGGACGGTGCCCCGGCTTCGTAGGTACTATGGGGCTCTCTGATTCCCCGTCAGAAGCTGACCCCGGCGTCAGGCATGACCCAGGCGGAGTCGATCAGGCCGATACTTTCGAGAACCCTGAGGAACTCAGCTACCTCCGCCTGCGGCACCGGCCCGAAGATGGCGCTCAGGTCGGCACCGATCCGGGCCTCCGACCGCTCGCCGTCGACCAGGTTGAGGGCTTCGTAGGCCAGGTTCGAGCCGCCGCCCCAGAGGGCTTGCCGATCCAGGAGCTGCGGTCGTTCGATTTCCTCGCTGGCTAGCTTGTCCTCGAAATAACTGTAACCGAAGCCGCTGAGCGGCCCTTTCGGTAAGGCTCGACGCCGGTAGACGCGCTCTCCTCCGCTCGCGGTGACGATGCGCTCGGCGCCGGGGGCTCCGGCTATCGTGGCCAGGGAGGTGAGGAAGACGGCTTGATTTCGGCGCAGCTCGGGCGACGGCTCGGCGAAACGCCCCAGAGAGTCGAAGATGCGGCGCTCGTAGTCGAGCTGGAAACGGAGGTGGTTGGCCGCGTCGTCGGCGCTCGATTGCCTCAGCTGATCGGCCCGCGCCATCGCCTCTGCCGTGCGCTCGAGCCCGTGGCGTCGCAGCACCCTGACCAGCTCCGGCAGTGCGTCGGAGTCGAGCTGCGCCAGGGCATAGGCGCTCGCCGCACCGACGAAAGCCGCCCGCAGCAACTTGGTGGCATCGATATTGGCTACCGAATCGGCGTGGGTGTGGATGTAGCGGTCGGGCCAGTCGTTGAAGTAGATGGCGGGAACCCGGAAGGAGCCCTCCGCCCACACCTGGTGATCGCTGCCGGCCGAAAAGTCGGCAACTTGCGCCAGCCAGGCCTCCTTGCCGCCTTCGGGATCAGCGAGAGGGAATCTCGGCGAGCCGCCTCCGGCGAAGTCCTCCGACTGCCGATTGACGAAGCGCGCCAGCTCTTCGGCAACGTCGTTGACAAAGGTGGGCAGCGACTTCGGCGACCGGGTGACGTGGAAGACGGCCTTGGTCGTCTCCGCGTCACCGCCCACCATGTCCATGTGGATGACCGCCGCCGTGCGCTCGGCGAACCTGGTGTCGGCAGTGAGCAGCGCGATCGTGCCCTCGATCTCGGCCGGCCAGATAAAGCGAATTGTGCGCCGTGGGCGGGGAAGGCGACCCTCCCGAACCAGTTTGGCCAGAGAGCGCGCGACCTCGAGGATCGTGGCGCAACCGCTGGCGTTGTCGTTGGCTCCCGGTAGCTGGTGGTCGAGGTGGCATGAGAAGACGATCTCCTGATCGGCCAGTGCCGGGTCGGCGCCGCGGATCGCCGCCGTCGGGATGTCGTAGCTGCTCGCGTGCTGGCCGGCCTCGACCCGGCCGTCGAGACGCACGACCTCTCCGACCGCGAGCCGCGCCTGCCAGTCTCGTGCCTGTTGCAGTGACACCATGAAGGCGAAGGTCGTCGGCGGCGGGAAGGTGCCGAGATGTCCCCAGCGCACTAGCGTCTCGTCCTCTTTCCACCAGGCGGAGCGTTGGTTCGGGGCGTAGGAGACGATGCCAGCGGCGCCGTGCTCTGCCACCGCCAAACGGGCTACGGGCCCGGGTTGGGCCCCGGCCAGCACGAACCGCCCGCGGACCTCCTTGCCCTCGTAGTCGGCCGCAGTCGTTCCCTCACCAACGTCGACCAGCTCGGCGACGGCCGCGCCGCTGGTGCTGTCCTGGGCCAGCGTCACCGGGCGGTCGGCGTAGGAGGCGATGCGCCGGCGGCGAACCCACTCGCCCCCGTCGAGCTCGAGCTCCCACAGCTCGGCGAACTCGGCGTCCCAGCCCGGGCGTGAGCGCTGAGTGCCGTAGAAAATCTCGCCGTCGGCCGCTAGCGACAGAACCTCGACCTCTTCGAGCCCGTAGGCGCGTAGCCTCTCGACGACGGCCTCGACCGCCGCCGCGAAACCGCGCGAGCCGCGCTGACGATGATGGAGTGTCAGCTCCTGCACCGTGCGCTTGGCGGTGGCGCCCGAGAGTTCGCCCGCCAAGGCGGCGACCACGGCGTCCGACAGGAAGGGCGCCACGCCCTCCCGAGCCGTCGCCGCGCTTGGGCCGATACCGATAAGGACCGCGGTTCCCAGGCCCGCCAACAGCTGTCGCGTCATGAGCCGACTCCCCTCCAAAGTTGTCGGGCGAGCCTATACGATCGCACACCATCGACAAGAGGGCCGAGTCGCACCTCAACTCCAAGATCGCCAGCGAAGCTGGAAGGCTCCATGACGCCCCAGGTCAGCGCCATCATCATCGGCGCCCTCGCCCGCGCAACCGCAAGAATCGGGGTGGCCGACCCCGAGCGACGAGATGTCCATGGTGGGGCGCCGGCCAACCGAAGATGCGAGGCGCCTGGCGGTGACGCCAAGCGCCTCGAGTGGCTGTGACGACTCTCAGCGTTGCAAGTACTGCGTCAGCTCGCCCAGCTCGCTCTTCCAGCCATCGTCATTATCCTGACGGTCCTGCTCACGGACGAAGCCCGATTCGCGCAGGTCGAGGACGGTACCGCCACCATCGCGGGCGCTCAGTCTGAACTCGACCAGGGTCGTCACCCCGGTGTCGAGGTCTTTGTCCGGATCGCGGACCCAACGCCAGGCGAGAAAGTTGGGCGGCTCGAAGGCTTCCACCCGGGCTGCGTGGCTGCCGTGATTGGCCCAGGTGAAAGCACCTTCAGCTCCCTGCGCCAGGTCGAAGGCGCCGACGTCGGGGAACCACTGCGCCAGCTCCGCGCCATCGGTCAAGGCGCGCCAGACTCGCTCGGGCTCGGCGTCGAATTCCATTCGCTTCTCGATTGCGTCGATCATTCGTTCTCCTTCAAGTGTTTTCGGAGCCGCTCGAGTCGCCTGTCCCAGGCCTCGGCGTAGGGAACCAGCCAGGCATCGACAACTCTCAGTGGCTCAGGGTCGAGTCGGTGGAGCTTGACGCGGCCCCGCCATTCAATCTCGATCAATCCCGCCTCTTGCAGGATGCCGAGGTGCTTCGACACCGCCTGCCGGCTCATCGCCAAGGGCGCCGCCAGCTCGCCGAGCGATAGAGCGCCTTCACTGCGGAGGCGGGCCAACAGCTCACGCCGGGTCGGATCGGCTACGGCTTGGAAGACGAGAGCCATGGCCTGCATCTTTTGCAACCATTTGGTTGCCTGTCAAGCACACGGCTGCCTCTCCTTCGATAGCGCTCTGAGGGCGCTACCGACATCCGCCGTTGTCTTCGGGCGGGGCCTAGGCGCGGTTGCGGTAGAGCTCGGGATCGACGACCGAGGCCATCGCCTCGACGTCGAGATCGCGGCCCAGGAACTCGGCGATCCGCCGGGCGTGGGCGACCGGGTCCTGCAAGACCTCGCGATAGTGGAGATCGAGGGCGTCGAGGTGGCCCGCGCGCTTGAGGTGGTAGTTGGCCTTCCACAGGTCGGTCTCGAAGAACTCCCGCATCGAGTCGTCGTCGGAGCCCTGCTCCTCGCCACGGCGCGCGAGCATCTTGGCCTGGGACGCCAGGACCTCGGTCATGTCCCGGCGCATGAAGAGCACCTTGTAGTTGTTGTCGGCGGGCAGGTGGCGCAAGAGATAGGAGATGACCTTGACCACCCGGCCTCGGGCCTGGCGCAGCCAGGTCTTGTCCCCGCTCTTGGCCAGAGCGAGGACCCGGTCGTCCTCGTAGTAGCCCTTCGGGTTGTCCTCGTCGGCAGTGCGCGCCCCGTCGGTCACGACCTCCATGCCGCCCGCCTCGAGCATCTTCATCGCCATCGAGGTACCCGAGCGCGGCAGGCCGGAGACCACCACGACCGGCTTGCCGTAGGCCACCCGGCGATACCACTGATTCAGCTTGCCCATCACTGCTCGGATACCTCCTGGAGGGAGAGCGCGGCGCCGCGACACGGGGTTCGGGCCGCAGCCGCAATAGGATAGTATCCGCCGCAGCCTGGCACTAGCCCTCGGGCGGGTGCCGTCCATCCCGAGACCCTCTTACATCGCAAGAACCGTCTCAGCACCGCAGTTTTCAACGCCCCATTCAGGAATCTCTGTGCAAAGACACTCGAGACGCGTAGGCCTCCGCCACATCCTCTGCCTGGCACTCCTGGCCGCCGTCGGGCTCGCCACTCCTGCCGCCGCCTACATCGGTCCGGGCGCGGGCTTTGCCCTGGCCACCTCGGTCGGCGTCATCTTCTTCACCATCATCGTCGCCGTGCTCGCGGTCCTGACCTGGCCGTTTCGCATGCTCTGGCGCCTGATCCGCCGGCCGACGCGGCCCAAGGCCAAGGTCAAGCGTCTCATCTTCCTCGGTTTCGACGGGCAGGACCCCCGACTCACCGATCGCTGGATGGCCGAGGGCAAGCTGCCCCACTTCGAGAAGCTAGCCGAGCTCGGCTGCTACCACAAGCTGCACAGCACCTACCCGTCGATCTCGCCGGTCGCCTGGTCCTCGTTCGCCACCGGAGTGCAGCCGGCCAAACACAACATCTTCGACTTCCTGAGCCGCGACACGCGTACCTACCTGCCGTTGATCTCGTCGACCACGATCGAGTCGCTGCGCCGCCGCGGTGCTACGCTGCTCGAGAAGCTCCGCTTCGGCCGCTACCGGCTCCCCGTCGACAAGGCCCTGATCCGCTCGCTGCGCAAGGCCAAGCCCTACTGGACGATCCTCGGCGAGCACTACATCTGGAGCACCGTGCTGCGCGTGCCGATCACCTTCCCGCCGGATCGCTTCTACGGCGCTCAGCTCGGTGCCATGGCCATTCCTGACCTGCTCGGCACCCAGGGCACGTTCTACCTCTTCACCACCCGTTCCTCAGATGACACGTTCAAAGAGGGTGGCACCCGCGTGCCGCTCGACGGCGGCCCGGACCGCTTCGAGGCCTCGGTCGTCGGCCCGGAGAACTCCTTCGTCGACGGCAGCCCGCCGATGGAACTTCCACTTGTGGTGCGAGTCGATCGCCCCGCCGGCGTGGCGCACATCGAGCTCGACGGCCAGGAGCTCGCCCTGAAGCCGGGTGCGCTCTCCGACTGGGTGAGCCTGGAGTTTCCCGCTGCACCCACCGTCAAGGTCTCGGCCCTGGTCCGCATCGAGGTCACGGAGATGGACGAGCACGTCTCGATCTACATGACGCCGCTCAACATCTCGCCCGAGAACCCGGCGATGCCGATCTCCCACCCCGGCTACTACGCCAACTACCTGGCCAAGAAGGTCGGCCCCTACTCCACCCTCGGGCTGGCCGAGGACACCTGGGCACTCAACGAAGAGGTCACGAGCGACGCGACCTTCCTCGAGCAGAGCTACGACATCGACCGCGAGCGCGAGCGCATGTTCATGGCTTCACTCGACCAGCTCAGGAAGGGCTCGCTGGTCTGCGTCTTCGACGGCACCGACCGCATCCAGCACATGTTCTGGCGTTACCTCGAGGAGGGTCACCCGGCAGGCCGCGGCAAGGAGAACGCCGAGCACAAGAACGCCATCGAGGAGCTCTACGTACACAACGACGAGCTCCTCGGCCGGACGATGAAGAAGCTCAAGAAGGGCGACCTGCTCTTCGTCATCTCTGACCACGGCTTCACCTCCTTTCGCCGCGGCGTCAACATCAACGCCTGGCTCCACGCCAACGGCTACCTCAAGCTCAAAGACGGCGCGGACGGCTCGAACGAGTGGCTGGTCGACGTCGACTGGTCCGCGACCAAGGCCTACAGCCTCGGGCTCGCCGGCATGTACTTGAACATCGAGGGGCGTGAGGCGCACGGCATCGTCAAGAGCGGCGCCGAGGCTCGGGCGCTCAAGGACGAGCTGGTCGCCAGGCTCAGCGGAGTGCGCGACGAGGAGCGTGGCGAGATCGGCATTACCGAGGTGTTCGATACCAGCAAGCTCTACAGCGGGCCGTACCTCGGCAACGCGCCCGACATCCTCTTCGGCTTCAACAGCGGCTACCGGGTCTCCTGGGACTGCGCCACCGGCATGATCTCGGGTCCGGTCTTCGAGGACAACACCAAGGCCTGGAGCGGCGACCACTGTGTCGATCCGCGCCAGGTTCCCGGCATCATGTTCTGCAACTACCCGATCGACGACGACGACCCCGCGCTGATGGACATGGCGCCGACCGCCCTCGGGTTGTTCGGAATCGAGCCGCCGGCGCACATGGACGGCAAGTCGCTCTTCGACAAGGCCACCGAGTTCGACCCCCAGCGCGGCGTCGAGACCGCGAAGTCCACAGCCTGAGATCCCCCATGACTTCGAGACTCACAGCTCTCACGCTAGGCGCCCTGCTCGCGATGACCGCCTGCAGCGACGGCCATCGCAAGACCGGCCAGCAGATCGTCGTCATCGGCATCGACGGGATGGACTGGGACTACACCCAGGAGATGATTGCCGCCGGTCGCCTGCCGGCCCTCGCCCGCCTGCAGGAAGAGGGGACCGCGGCGCCGCTCGGCACCTCGGTCCCCCCGCTGTCGCCGATCGCCTGGTCGAACTTCACCACCGGTACCGATGCCGGCGGTCACGGCATTTTCGACTTCCTGCACCGCGATCCTGAAACGTACTTCCCCAAGTCGTCGCTCGCCGAGGTCGAGGCGGGCGAGCCCGGCCCCTGCTTCGGCAAGTATCGAATTCCGCCGTCCGACGAGTTCGAGATGACGCGGCAGGGCGACCCGTTCTGGAAGCCTCTCGAGGAGGCGGGCGTCGAGTCGTGGATCCTTCGGATGCCGCTCAACTTCCCCCCTTCGGGCCAGGCTACGCGCGAGCTCACCGGCATGGGCACGCCGGATCTCACCGGCTCACTCGGCGAGTTCTCGTTCTTCACCTCGGCTCTCTTCTACGACGACGTCTCGAGCGGCGGCAAGGTCTACCCTCTCGACCTGTGGGAGGACCGGGCCGAAGGCACGCTCTACGGACCGGAGAACATCTTTCTCTGCGAGCCGGCGGACACCGAGCTCCCCCTGACGGTCTACTTCGATTCGGAAGAAGACGTCGCCAACGTCGCCATCGGCGACACCGAGACCATTCTCAACGTCGGTGAGTGGAGCGATTGGGTGTCGGTATCGTTTGAGTTGATCGCGACCCAGTCCGTGAACGCCGCGGTGCGTCTCTACCTGCGCTCCGTTCGCCCCGAGGTGGAGCTCTACATATCTCCGCTCCAGATCGACCCCATGGCGCCCGCCACTCCGATCTCGACCCCCGCCGGCTTCGCGGCAGAGCTCGCCGAGGCAACTGGCGGGTTTTACACCCAGGGCATGCCCGAGGACACGAAGCTGGTGACCGAGGACCTGTTCTCGCTCGACGAGTTCCTGACGCAGGCACGGATCGCCGCCCGGGAGGTCGAGGAGCAATTCGACTGGACGCTGCGCCAGCACCGGGACGGACTCCTGTTCTACTACTTCGGCAACCTAGACCAAGTCTCCCACATCATGTTCGGGCTTACCGACCCGCAGCATCCGGTCTACGACCCGGAGATCGCCCAGAAGTACGCCTCGGTCGTTCCCGGGCTCTACGAACGCGCCGACGCGATGGTCGCGCTGGCGATGGAACGCCTGCCGGAGGCGATGATCGTTGTCATGTCGGACCACGGTTTCTCGAGCTGGCGTCGCTCGATGAACCTCAACAGCTGGCTGCGCGACGAGGGCTATCTGGTGTTGAAGGACCCCTCGCTGGCCAAGGATCCCGGCTTCTTCCGCAACGTCGACTGGGCGCGGACGCAGGCTTACGGCGTCGGCTTCAATGGGCTCTACGTCAACGAGCGCGGGCGTGAACGCGACGGCATCGTCGAGACGGCCGAGAAGGACGCCCTGCTCGACGAGATCGGCGAGAAGCTCCTGGCGACACTCGACCCCAAGACGGGCCTCCATGCGGTGACTCGGGTCTATCCCGCGAAGCGCTACTTCTCCCCGGGTCCGGGCCTCGTAATCGGTCCGGACATGATCGTGGGCTACGC
>JAPUJD010000192.1 GCA_027296385.1 Acidobacteriota bacterium
GCCGCGATCACCCTGAGGAGGTCGAGTTCATGACGATCATGACCTTCGACTCGCTGCAGAGCGTGATCGACTTTCAGGGCGCGGACTACGAGCGCTGCTACGTGCCAGAGGCTGCCCAGGCGGTGCTGGCGCGGTGGGATCAGACCTCGGCTCACTTCGAGGTGCGAGAGGAGCGGACCTATGATTGACGCCGCCCAATGACATTCTTCGAGATCTTCGCCGCGTTGATCACGCTGGCGGCGCTCTTCGGCTACTTCAATTTCCGGGTGCTCAAACTGCCGACGACCATCGGCATGATGGCCATGGCGTTGCTGCTTTCCCTCGTCTTGATCACCGTCGGACAGTTCTCCCCCTCCACTTTCGAAGTGGCGCGCGATCTGCTGGCCTCGATCGACTTCAACCAGGCTCTGATGCACGGCATGCTCGGCTTCCTCCTCTTCGCCGGCGCTCTCCACGTCAACCTGAGCGATCTCAAAGAGCAGCGCTGGGTCGTCGGCCTGCTCGCCACCGTCGGCACGCTCATGTCGACGTTCCTGGTCGGCGCCGCGGCCTACGGCATCCTCAACTCCCTGCTCGACAACACGGTGCCCTTCCTCTATTGCCTGCTCCTCGGAGCCATCGTCTCGCCGACCGATCCCATCGCGGTGATGGGGATCTTGAAGAAGGTCGGCGTGCCGAAGTCGCTCGAGACCAAGATCACCGGCGAGTCGCTCTTCAACGACGGCATCGGCGTGGTGATCTTCCTGGCTATAGCGGGGGTCATCGGTTTCGGCCACGCTCAGGGGGCGCAGGCCAGCACCTCGGCGGGTGACATCGCCAAGCTCTTCCTGTTCGAGGCCGGAGGAGGCGCCCTGATCGGTCTCGGCCTCGGGCTTCTCGCCTTCTGGCTGCTCTACACCATCGACAACTACCATCTCGAGACCCTGATCTCGCTGGCTCTCGTCGCCGGGGGCTACGCGCTAGCCAACCGGCTGCACTTCTCGGGGCCGATCGCGATGGTGATCGCGGCGCTGATCATCGGCAACCACGGGCGTGAGCTCGCCATGTCGGAGACCACGCGCAACCACCTCGACACCTTCTGGGAGCTCATCGACGAGGTGTTGAACTCCATTCTCTTCCTGCTCATCGGCCTCGAGATCCTGGTGCTCGAGTTCAACCGGAGCTTCTTTCTAGCCGGGCTCCTGATGATCCCGGCGGTCCTGCTCGTACGGTTCGTCTCGGTCGGCCTGCCGGTACTGATCCGGCGGCGGTTCCGCCGGTTTACCCCCCATGCGGTGAAGATCCTCACCTGGGGTGGCCTGCGGGGCGGCATCTCTGTCGCCCTCGCGCTCTCGATCCCCAAGACCCTCCATGGTGAGCCCTTCGCCCATCGGGAGATCCTGCTCGCGATCACCTACATGATCGTCGTCTTCTCGATCCTCGTCCAAGGACTGACCGTCGGCAAGTTGGTCAGGTGGAGCCTGCGGCAGAGCGAACAGAGTGAGTGAGGCCCGGCGACCCCAAGACCGGGTTGAAGACGTAGTATCCTGCCTCTCGTCCCCGGAGGAGGTTCGATCATGAGGAGAGTCGGCCTTGGAGTCTTGATTCTCGCCTGGGCCGTGGGCGCCTGGGCGCCGGTCGCGATGGCCGAGACGAGGGTAGTGCACGCCGCGGCCTACCTTGATGTCGATAGCGGAGCCCTCGTCTCACCGGCCGTTGTGGTGGTCGAGGACGGCCTCATCGCGGCCGTCAATCCGGCCACGCTGCCGGCTGAGGCGACGGTGACCGACCTGGGAGAGATGACCCTCCTGCCCGGTCTCATCGACATGCACACCCACCTCAACTACGAGATCGTGCCGGGCTGGGAGACGGAGCCCGTGCGTTGGACGGCCGTCGACTTCGCCCTGCGCGGCGTGGGGAACGCCAAGAAGACGTTGCTGGCCGGGTTCACCACGATCCGCGACGTCTGGGCGCTCGGCTTCTCCGACGTGGCGCTGGGCCGCGCCATCGACCGCGGCTGGGTCCCGGGGCCGCGCATGTTCGCCTCCGGCCACGCCCTCTCGATCACCGGCGGCCATTGCGAGACAACGGGCTTCGCCCCCGGTGTCGCCGAGGGCGACTTCCGCACCGGGGTGGCGGACGGCGTCGACGAGGTGGTGAAAGCCGTGCGCTACCAGATCAAGCACGGCGCCAAGGTGATCAAGGTGTGCGCCACGGCCGGAGTGCTCTCCTTCGAGGGTCCGGTCGGCGCCCAGCAGTACACGCTCGAGGAGCTGCGAGCAGCTGCCGAGGAGGCGCATAGACACGGCGTCACGGTCGCCGCCCACGCCCACGGCACCGAGGGCATCATCGCCGCCTCCGAGGCCGGCATCGACAGCGTGGAGCACGCGAGCATCATCACCGAAGAGGCGGCCCGAATTCTGAAGAAGAACGGCACGGCGATCGTCCCCAACCTGTATCTGCTCGAGGCGCTAGACTACGACTTGCTGCCGCCGGCGCTCGCGGCCAAGGGTCGTTCGCTCGACCCGAAGGTGCGCGAGAGCTTCCAACGGGCCCAGGAGTACGGTCTCAAGATCGTCTTCGGTACCGACTCCGGTGTCTATCCGCATGGCGAGAATGCTCGCGAGTTCGCCGCCCGCGTGGCCGCCGGCATGTCGCCGATCGAGGCCATCCGCGGCGCCACCCTC
>JAPUJD010000193.1 GCA_027296385.1 Acidobacteriota bacterium
CCAGCGAAAATCATGCCGGCCGCGAGCTCGTGCGAGGTCAGCCAGTCCCAACCGTCTTGCGCGCTGTGGAGGATCTGCGCACCACCGTCGTCGTCGCTCACACTGCCACCACCACCACCACCGCTCCAGCCGGCCAGCCCGGCCAGCCAAGCGGCGAAACCGATGACGAACCACTTGCCCGGGTTGAAAGGGCGGAAGAGCATGCTCACCATCCAGCTCCATCCGTCCTGCAACGCTTCCAGCAGTGACACTCGCGTGTCGGTCATACCAGGCCTCTCTTTCCCTTGCCTCGGACTACGGCTCGGCGGTGGTGTTTATTCGACGGCGCTCAGTCATCGACGTAGCCGTCACGGTAGCGTACCTCGAGTCCGGGCTGCGCCACTCGGACCCGGACCCGGTGCCAGCTCCCGTCGTCGCGATCGACGGTGGGGTAGTAACCCAACACGTACTGGCCCCTGAGCTCGGCCAAGATGCGCTCGAAGGCCACCAGCGCCTCGTCGATACGCCCAAGGGTAACGATCTGCCCACCGCTGCGGCGCACCGCGCGCTCCAGGTCCGCCATCTCCCGCCTATGCTCGCTGGCGCCGCGCCAGGCAGAGGAGAAGCTCTGGCCGGCCGTCAGCGGCAGGCGCAGCCAGTAGATCAGCGTCGAGCCGCGCCGCCCGGTGGAGAGCACGTCCTTCATCGCCAACACGCTGGCGCTATCGAGACCGTCGCTGAGCAGCACGATGACGCGCCGCCCGCGTCGCGCCGCCAGCAGCTCGAGCGCCAGGTAGAGATGATCGTTGACCGCCGTGCCGCCTTCGGCCGTCACCCCCTCGAGCCCGGCGCGCAGGAGCTCGGGGAAACCGGTGAACGGCGTGGCGCGCTGCACCTGGTCGGAGAAGAGCAGGAGCATGGCTTGGTCGAGCGACTGCATGCCGTCGATGAAGGCCCGGACGCCCGCCAGGGCGCCGTCGAGCTGGCGGCCCTGCATGCTCTCGCTGACGTCGAGCAGCAGCACCGCGGTCAACGGCACGTCACCGCGCTCGAAGGTGACGATCTTCTCCCGCCGGCCGTCGTCGAGCAGCGTGAAGTCACCGCGCTCCAGGGTCTCGATGGCCGCGCCGTCCCGGGTGACGGTGACATAGAGCGGCACCAGCTCGACCTCGATCTCACTGTCGACCCGCACACCCGGAGATTCGAGCACGCTGCTCGACGGGCGACCCTCGGCATCCTCGCCCCGGACCTCGAGGCTGTGCGGTGCGGTCCGGTCGCCGAGATCCACGATCCACCGGTACGGGCCGCGATCGAGCCGACCGGCTGACTGCCCGTCGACTATCAGCTCGATGAAGCGCGGCGGGCGCTCAGCGATCACCTCGGCGACCACCTCGACCTCGCCGAGCAGGACCTCGCCCGCCGGCGGGACCATGATGCGGATCTCTAGGGCAACAGCGGCAGCAGTGGCAAGCCAGAGAGCGAGCGCCAGGCGAATAGCGAGCTTCACTGCGTCCCTTTGCTGCGCTCGAGCCACCGCGCGAGCGCGAGCTGTCCCGCCGAAGCGCCTCGCTCGTCATCCGGCGGCCGCGGCCAACGGTTGTAGTGGTAGCGTGGCGACGGCCCACGCCGGGACGCTCGCAGAACCGGCTGGAGCAGGGCCGCCGTCGCATCCGCCGTTTGCTCCGGCTCGAGCAATTGAGCTAACTGCAGCAGCAGCCCAGGTTCCTCGGGCCATCGGGCGAGCCCCTGGCGCAGGACCGCTTCGGCTTGCATCGGAGTCTCTGGCCGCTCTTGGCGCGCCAACTCTTGAAAGGCGAGCACCGAGATCCACTCCGTCTCGGCCTCGCCGCCGAGCGTTCGGAGGATCTCGTTGGCGCGTGCCGGCTTGCCGATCCGGGCCAGATTCAGGGCGAGACGCAGGCGCCCCTCCTCGGCGTCGGGCTCTGCGGCGACTAGAGTCCTCAGCAGGGCGACTGCGGCCGAGTAATCCTCGGCCTTCTCGCGGCTGGCCGCCGCGCCTAGCAGGGCTACCTGAGTCACGCCGTCGAGCGCGAGCGCCGAAGCGAAGACGCGGGCGCTCGCATCGTGCCAGCCGGTGCGCTGCAGCGTGGCGCCGGCGATGCTCAGCGCTCGCGCCGCGGCTCGCTGATCCTCCGGCACTTCGAGCCGCCGCGCGAGAGAACGGGCCAGGCGCTCGAGTGTCGTGACCGTGTAGCCCTCGAGCACCGCAGCGCCGGCCGCGTGGTACTGCTCGAGCAGCGGCGTGTGAAGCAGCAAGAGCGCGGGCAGGGCGGCCGGAGCCTCGCGGGCGATGCGCGCTATCAGGTCCTGCTCGGCGCGGATGAAGCGCCGTAACTCACCGCTACCGAAGCCGCGGCGGATAGCCAGCTCCAAGGCTCGGAGGCGGTCGCAGGCCGCCGCCAAATCGCCCGCCGCGACGCTGGGGAGCAGATCGCGGTAGCCCGCCGCGACGCGTCGCAACGACCGTGGAAGAGCGACGCGCGCTCCCTCGGTGTCAGGTCCGCCCTCGGCAGTCATCCCGCCGGTCGATCCGACAGGCACGACGAAGGTCGCCTCAGCGGACTCACGACCCGAAACCCCTCCCGCCGGCGCGAGTCGCAAGCCGTAGGTGCCGGGCGGCAGATCGGGGACCACGAGCGAGACGCTGTGGGCTTGTAAGCCGTTGCCGACCGGCTCCCCGGGCGCTATCGTTGCCGGCACAGACGCGAGCACAGTGCCGTCGGAGCTCACGATTCGCGCTTCGAGGCGTTGCCGGTCGCCGACGCCGGCGAGCCGCAGCAAACGGGCGAAGGCGACATCGCCGGACCTGAGCACGGGCCGCGCGGCGGCGATCTGCGGGCCCGCGTGCAGCTCCTCCACCACGGCCGGGTCAGCCACTCCGACGATCCACGACGCGCCGGGTTGCAGGAGCCAAGCCGCCAGCCCGGCAGGGTCCGCCGAGGGTACTTCCAGCATCCGGCCGGCGAGACCGATAGCGCCCGAAACGCGCTCGCGCACCATGGTTTGCAGCGTGTAGGAACCGGGCGGCAGCGTGAGTCCGACCGCAATCTGGAGGCCTGCCACGGCCGCTACCGAGTCGAGGTCAAACTCGACCGCCGTCGTCGCCACCACCTCGCCGCTGGCAGTGAGGGCGTACACCGCCGCCTCGAGCTGCGGCGCTTCGACCGCTGCCGGCAACGACGTGAGGTCCACCTCGAGCAACACCAAGATGCGCCCCTCGGCGCCTAACGATGGCAGGGCCACGGCCAGGGGCCAGACCGCCAGGCCACCACCGCTCATACCGCTCATCAACAGGGCGGCCGACGAGACGCTGACCGCTCTCCCGGCCTCGAGACGCATCACCTCCGGGCCACTCTCAGCGGCCGGCCCGCCGAGCGCCTGCAGCGCCAGACCGAGAGCCGCGACGAGGACCGGCACTGACCGGCCTTTCACACCCCTCTCCTGCTGCAACCACGGATCCGTTGCGCTCGAAGCGCGGTGAGGAAGGCCGGCCAGCGCCTTCACGATGGCGGCAGTGGGGCGCCCGCGCCAACTTCGACGTCGAGCATCAGGAGCGTGAGAACCGGGTCGAGATCGTCGCGCACGCCGACCGCGATGCGAGCCGGACCCACGGGCAAGCTCAGCTCCAGCCGGTACTCCGCCTGCCGTCCCACGGCGGTAGCCAGCGCCGAGTTCGCCAAGCTCACCGGCAACACCACCTTGCGTACGTCCGACACGTGCCGTCGCGCGTCGCGCGTCGCCACGAAAACCGAGAGTTGGCCTTCGTGGACGCGATTCCGCGCCACCACCATCATCGCGGCGACGGGCACGCTGACGGTCAGCGGCACTACGCAGATTACTTCACCCGCCTCGGTGATCTCGCCGATCGTCACTCTGGCGCCCAGCGGGTTGGCTGGGCTCGAGTCACTCTCGTCGCCAGCCAGCAGGGCCGCCACCGTGCGATCGGCGTCGACCTCGTCGATCGAACGAGGCCGCGCAGCCCGTCGGTGATGCACCCGCAGCCCGCGATCCTTCACCGTGACTTCCAGCTCGCCCAACGGCGTGGCCGTCTGCGGTGCCGCGACGCCAAGCGAGTAGTAGGTCCCCAGATCCTCCACCACCGGGCCTAGAACATCGCGACGGCGATCGGTGAAGACGGTCCCGCCCGTTGCCTCGGCTATCGTCCCGAGAGCGCTCCGGAGCTCTGATCGGCGCCACGAGGAGATCGCCGGCGTCCAGGTGTCGCTCGGGGCAGCCCCGCCGCTGCGACCGGCATCGATCGATCGGTATTCGGCAGTCGCCATCGGCAGGGCCTCGCTACCTGTCGTGTCCAGCGCGTAGACCACCACCTGTCGACTCGCGGCGCTCTCGGCCACTGCGCCCAGTACCCCGCCGCCGAGGCTGGCGGTTGACGTGCTGTCGATGAAATCCGACATCGAGCTCAGCGCGAAGCGCCCGAACGCATCACGCAAGGCGGCACCGAGCAGCTCGCCAGGATTGACCGCCAAGCCGTCGCCGACGTAGAGAATCGCCTTGCGGCCCGGCAGTCCTCCCTGCAGGCGCACCAGCTGCTCGAACACCTCGGCCGACCGCGCCACCCGTTGCAGAGCTTCCGACACGAACGACGTACTGCGCGCCGCCAGCACCCGCGACTGCGCCCGGCCCGAGACGCGAGGAGCCTCCTCCAGCTTCGAGACTGCGTGCTCGATCTCGCGCAGGAGCTCCGACATCTCGGCGCTGGCGGCGTTGCGCGGCGCCGCGCGCACCGCCGCGTCGACTGCCGCCGTCAGCAGCTCCGGGCTCTCGGTGAAGGGCTGGTAGATCCTGAGCTCGGAGCCGTGCCTCCCGGCCACCATGATCCGCGCCCCGGGCGCCAATCCGCCAGCGAGAGACGCCACCAGGCGCCGCGCCAGCGCCGCGCGCTCACCTCCGTCGAGACTGGACTCGTCGAAGTAGAGCACCAGATGGCGCGGCTCGAGGGCCGCGAGCGGCACCTGCTCGGCAGCTTTCTCGGCAGCGGCCGCCGTACCCGCCACCGCTCGAAAATTGGTGATCTCGAGCGCCACACCGGCGAGCGAGACAGCGAAACTCTCCCGCGCCAACCCCGCGACACTGCGCCCCCGACGATCGCGCACCGAGACGTCGAGCTCGATCACGCTGACCTCGACCTCGTCGACCACCGTCTGCGCGCCGGCCCACCCCGGCGCCAGCAGGAGCACCGCGGCCACGACCTGGCCTTGACGATTGCGCGCTTGTCGGATCACTTGCGGACCGATTGTACTCGGCCCGCTGTCTCCTGAAACGGCGCTCCCGCGCGGCTCCATCACCTACTCACGGCCGGGGAACTGATCTCTCCCGCTCGCTTGCCGCCGGGCTCCCGAGGAGGACGGTCGTATAGTGAAGATCGCCTACCAGCGCTCTTCGAGTCGCAGCGCCTGGAACAGTAGCTACTACCAGTCGAACTCGGTCGAGCTCGCCGCGGAATAGAGCCGCTCGAAAACGGCGTCCGCGACATCCCGGTCGAGGTAGGGAATGTCGATCCGGTGGCCGAAGGTGCCGGCGCCGGCGGTATCGACCGCGACCGAGGCCATGTCCCGGCGGCGGTCGAAGGGTGAGGCGCTCAGGGTGACGGTCTGAACCTTGTCCAAAGGCACGACGCTGACGCTTCGATCCAGCCAACCGCTGCGAAAGAAGACGGCCCGGTCGGTCAGCCCCCAGGCCGAATAGCGCAGCCAGCCGGTCGCCCGAATAAACGCCAGCGGCAGCACGGTTGCCGGCAGCCACAGGGCGTAGAGAGCGGCGACGGGACCGGCCTTGGCATTCAGCAGCGTCAACGCGATCAGCGTGAGAAGAGCAGTCACGATGATCGGGCCCTTCATGATTCGCCGCCGAGCCCTCGCCGGCAGCGGCTGCCAGTCGACCCCGTCGAGGTCGGTCTCCGGCAGGATCTGGCGCAGCAGGCCGGGGGTGCGCCCGCTCTCGAGGATCGGTGCCAGGTACTGACGGCGGGCCTTGACGCCGCTCTGGACGAGCTGGTTGTCGAGATCCGATCCGCTTTCGGAAGAGCCGGCCGTCTCGAGGTCGATCGACGTGCGGTCGAACCACCGGTGGAGCAACGAGGCGTGAGCCGAGACCAGCTGAATCCGGCGCACCGGGATCAGCGACGAGACGCGCGTCAACAGGCCGAAGTCGGTGCGCAGGTCGCCACGCTCCCGTCGCAGGGTGAAGCCGTGATACTTCACCAGGTGCCAGGCGACCGAGACGCCGCGCAGCAGCCCCAGGAGCACGAGGACCAAACCTGCGCCGAGCAGAACGCGAGCGGTGAAGGGAGCCGACTCGAGCAACCGGACGAGCCAGCCCGGTAGGTCTACCCAGAGGTCCCGGGCGAGATCTTCCCAGTCGAAGTCCCACCAGCCTGTCTGCGCCAAGAGGCCCGACCCAAGGTCCGCGCGAGCCAGCGCCGCGGTCACGGCCGAAGCGGCGGCGGCGAAAACGATGAAACTGCGGCGCGAAATCAGTCCGAGCTTGACGAGCTCTATAGGCGGCAACTCCA
>JAPUJD010000194.1 GCA_027296385.1 Acidobacteriota bacterium
AGAACGCACGATAGGGCGAGCACCAGGGCGCTCAGGGTCACTGGCGTACTCCTCCGGCAGCACCTTGATCGCCACCTTGCGGCCCAGGCGGGTGTCCTCACCGAGGTACACCTCGCCCATGCCGCCAGCGCCTAGCTGCTCGATGATCCTGTAGGGACCGAGGGACGTGCCGATCACTTCAAGTTCCTTGTTCCATGGTCCCCGCTCCTCGCGAGGCGACGCGGCATCGCTGCCGCAGGGCTCGCACCGCGGAAAGCTAGAAAATGAACCGCCTGTGGCCGTCTGAATCTAGTGGAGCAGTGAGATGGAAACAATTGGTCCTCACCGGCTAGTCCGACGCGGCGGGCCACATCGGTAGCTCTCTGATCGACGGACCCGCGACAGGATCGTCGAGCAACGCTTCGAGATCGGGCCGGTTGGTGGCGTAGAGGGGTGCGATGCCACCGCCCTGGCGGCGCAACCGTTGCACATGGAGCGCCAACTGCTCCATGTCTCCGAGGGCCGAGTAGATCAGGATTCCGCTGAGAGGCGAGACGTACGATTGGTCGGATCGCGCCTCGATGTCTCTCATGATTGCCATGGCTTCGTCTGTGCGGCCGGTGATCGCGTACAGGTAACCGACCATCCCGAGGAAGGTGGGGTGGCGATCTGCGGCTGCCGCCGCAGACTCCGCCAGCAAAACCGCCTCGTCGATTCTGCCGGTGTATCGATAGCAAAACGCCAGCAGCCACTGCGCCAGCGTGGAGTTGGGGTCGATCTCGAGGGCGTCGCGAAGTGACCCAATTGCGGTGTCATAGTCACCGAGCGTGCGGTAGGCGAGAGCGCCGATCGCGTGGATGAACGGCGCCAGTGGATCCAGACGTTGGGCCTCTGAGATGTGGTCGATGGATTCGGCGGATTGCCCGGCCATGGCCAAGAGCAGCGCGAAATAGACATGGGTCGTGGCGGCGCGCGGATCGAGCTCGAGGGCGCGACGAAAGTCCGATTCTCCTTGTTGCCAGTCGTCGGAGAACCACAGCTGCATGAAGCCCTTCGAAAAATGGGGCTCCGCGAGCGTTGGGTCGAGCGCGATCGCTTTCTCGATGCACGGCCTCGCCTTGCTCGCGGCATGCGGGGGAGGAATCACTTGGTAGGCGCCGAGGATGATGTAGCCGTCGGCGAGCCCGGCGTAGGCGACGGCGTACTTCGGATCGACCTCGATGGCTCGCTCGAAGTACTCGATCGCCTTGTGCATCGATTGCGGGGTTCGCTGTGCCCAGAAATGGCGACCTTTGAGGCACAGCTCATAGGCTTCGGCGTTGGTGGTATGCGGCCGCGCGATTTCGCCACTTTGGCCTCTCACCAGATGAACCTCGAGCACCTTCACGATCGCCTCGGTGATCTCGTCCTGGATGGCGAAGATGTCTTCCATCTCGCGGTCGTAGCGCTCTGACCAGAGGTGGTAGCCATCGGCCGCCTTGACGAGCTGCGCGGTGATTCGTAGCCGGTTGCCGGCCCGGCGGACGCTGCCCTCGAGGACCGTGCCGACGCCGAGCTGCTCGCCGATCTCACGTACGTCTCGCTGCTTGCCTTTGAACGAGAACGATGACGTACGCGCGGCGACGTCGAGGCCCTCCAGATGGGCGAGCGCGTTGATGATCTCCTCGGAGAGGCCGGTGGCGAAGAACTCGTCTTCGGGATCGACGCTCATGCTTTCGAACGGCAACACCGCGATCGACGGTTTGCTCGAGCGCGTCGTCGGCGATGACGACGTATCGAGTGGGAGGCTCTGTTGGGTGGCCGGATGACCATCAACGCCCTGGAGGGAGTCCTCTGCCGCCTCGGGGTCGGGGCCCCAATCGTCCGGCCGCGGCGGCGGCTTCACAGGCGCGGTCGACGAGACGTGCTCGGCCGGGAGGATCGAGTCCAGGCTCCCCGGGGCGCGCTGAATCTCTTCGAGTTGTTCTCTGATCTCGGCGGCGGAAGCCGGCCGTTCGGCCGGTTGCTTCTGGAGCATCCTGCCGATGAGCCGGACCAAGCCGGTCGGCAGCCGCGGGTTGATCTCGATCGCCGGCGGTGGATCGTGGTTGAGGATCTGATCGAACACCACGGCCTCGGTCGGTCCCTCGAACGGCACCCTGCCGGTCGCCATCTCGTAGAGCACGACACCGAGCGAAAACAGGTCCGAGCGCGCGTCGAGCGTTTGCCCGCGGGCTTGCTCCGGCGACATGTAGGCGACCGTCCCGAGCGTGGCGCCCTCACGTGTCAGCTGTCCCTCGGGCACCGACGTAGGCATCGACGACATGTGCCCGACTTCTACGGCCGCTGTCAGCTTGGCGAGGCCGAAGTCCAGAATCTTGGTGCGGCCGGCGTCGGTGACGAAGATGTTGGCCGACTTCAGGTCGCGATGGAGAACGCCCTTGCCGTGCGCTTCGCCGAGCGCATCGGCCACCTGGATGGCGATGGTGAGCACGCGGTCGGTGGGCAGCGGGTTGCCACCGACCGC
The DNA here is from genome assembly GCA_027296385.1 of Acidobacteriota bacterium. Lineage (GTDB taxonomy): Bacteria > Acidobacteriota > Thermoanaerobaculia > Multivoradales > JAHEKO01 > CALZKB01. Next base: position 2,486 of record JAPUJD010000194.1, read on the forward strand.
CTGTTCGAGCGTCTCCCCCTCGAGCGCCTCCATCACCAGGAACGGCTGGCCCTCGTGGGCGCC
>JAPUJD010000195.1 GCA_027296385.1 Acidobacteriota bacterium
GGCGCAGCCGGCCAGCCCCATGCCCGAGCGTAGGCCGCCCGTGAGCTGACGCAGCATCTGGTGCACACTGCCCTTGTAGGGCACCATGCCCTCGATGCCCTCGGGGACCAGCTTGCTCAGTTCGCCGCCGCTGTCCTGGAAGTAGCGGTCCGCGCTGCCCGAAGCCATGGCGGAGAGCGAGCCCATGCCGCGGTAGGCCTTGAAGGTGCGGCCCTGGTAGAGGATCGTCTCGCCCGGGCTCTCTTCGGTGCCGGCGAAGAGCGAGCCGATCATCACCGTGTGAGCGCCGGCGGCTATCGCCTTGCTCAGATCGCCCGAGAACTTGACACCCCCGTCGGCGATCACCGGCACTCCGGCCTCGCCAGCAACGCTGACGGCGTCCATGATGGCTGTGATCTGGGGCACCCCGACCCCGGTGACGACACGCGTCGTGCAGATCGAGCCCGGTCCGATGCCGACCTTGATCGCGTCGGCGCCCCGCTCGAGCAGGGCGCCCGCTCCTTCTGCCGTGGCGACGTTGCCGGCGATGAGCTTGACGTCGGGGAGACGCTCCCGCAGCTCGGCCAGGGCATCGAGCACGCCGCGGCTGTGAGCGTGGGAGGAGTCGAGAACGAGAAGGTCGACCCCCGCCGAGATCAGCGCTTCGGCCCGCTCGAGGAAGGAGCCAGCCGAGCCGACGGCGGCGCCGACCCGCAGTCGGCCCAACTCGTCCTTGCAGGCGTCGGGGAACTCGATCTTCTTCTGGATGTCCTTGACCGTGATCAGGCCCTTCAAGTTCCTGTCGTCGTCGACCACCAGGAGCTTCTCGATCCGGTGCTGGTGGAGAAGGGCCTTGGCCTGGTCCAGGGTCGTGCCCTCTGGCACCGTGACCAGGTCGTCCTTGGTCATCAGCTCGTCGATGCGTCTCTCGTGGTCGTTCTCGAAGCGCAAGTCGCGATTGGTCAGGATACCGACCAGCTTGCCTGCCTCGTCGGTGATCGGGACGCCGGAGATCTTGTAGCGCGCCATCACGGCGAGTGCTTCGTGAATGCTCTGTTGCGGCTGCATCGTCACGGGGTCGACGATCATGCCGGCCTCGCTGCGCTTGACCTTGTCGACCTGATCGGCCTGGGCGTCGATCTCCAGGTTCTTGTGGATGATGCCAAGGCCGCCGGCCTGGGCCATCGCGATCGCCAGCTGGGATTCGGTCACCGTGTCCATGGCCGCAGAGATCAAGGGCACGTTGAGCGAGATGCCACGGCACAGCTCGGTCCTCAAGTCGACGGCGGTGGGGTGGACCTCCGAGAGCCCGGGTGGGATGAGGACGTCGTCGAACGTGAGGGCGATCCGGGGAGCTCGATCCACGCTCAACCCCTCACCGTAGCCGGCCGGCCATGACACTTCTTGTATTTCTTCCCCGAGCCACAGGGACAGGGGGCGTTGCGTCCCACCTTGACCTCCTTGCGGATGGTCTTGGGGCCCTGCGGCAGCGCAGCCTTGGGCGGAGCACTGAATTGGAAGCCGGACGGCGGCCGCTGGCGCTGTTGGCGCCTCTGCTCTCTCATCTGCTCGACCGACATCGGCTCGACCCGGAACACAGTCTTGATGATCGTGTCCTCGATGCGCTCCTTCATGGCCTGGAAAAGCTCGAAGCTCTCGCGCTTGTACTCGTTCTTGGGGTCCTTTTGGCCCACCGCGCGCAGCCCGATGCCTTCCTTCAAGTGGTCGAGCGCCAACAGATGGTCTTTCCATGACTGGTCGACCACCCTGAGCATGACATCGCGCTGGAAGACGTCCATCAGCTCCGGCCCCAGGCGCTCGCGCTTCTCAGCCATCTTGGCGTCGGCCAACTCTTGCAGTTTCTGCGTCAGGTCGTCGACCCCGAATTCCTCGACGTGTAGGCCTGCGGCGTTGATGTCGATGTCGAAGTACGCGAGCACGTCGGTCGCGACCTCGCTCAAGTCCCAGTCCCGCGGATCGGCCTTCGCGGGGCAGTGTGTCTCGACCACGTAGCCCACGAGATCATGCGCCACGTCACGGATGTAGTCCTCGCCCTCACGGCCGTCGAGGATGTCGCGGCGCAGCTGGTAGATGGCTTCGCGCTGCTTGTTCATCACGTCGTCGTACTCGAGCAGGTGCTTGCGGACCTCGAAGTTCCGGCCCTCGACCTGCCGCTGAGCGCGCTCGATCGCCTTGGTGACCATGTTGTGCTCGATTGGCTCGCCCTCTTCCATGCCGAGCTTGCCGAGCAACCCCCGCACCCGGTCGCCGCCGAAGATCCGCATCAGATCGTCGTCCATCGACAGATAGAAGCGTGAGGAGCCGGGGTCGCCCTGGCGGCCCGAACGACCCCGCAGCTGATTGTCGATGCGCCGCGACTCGTGGCGCTCGGTGCCGAGGATGTGAAGGCCACCAGCCGCCAGGACCTCTTCCTTCTCCGCGACGCAAAGCTCCCTGTAGTGGGCGAGCGAGGTCGCGTAGGCCTCGGGCTCGACTCCGGGATCGGCCTCGGCGCGAGCCAAGCCGTCGGGATTGCCCCCGAGCACGATGTCGGTGCCGCGACCGGCCATGTTGGTGGCGATGGTGACCGCCCCCTTGCGCCCCGCCTGGGCCACGATCGAGGCCTCACGTTCGTGGTACTTCGCGTTCAGCACGACGTGCGGCACCCCGCGCCGCTTGAGCAGGGCGGAGAGCGTCTCGCTGGTCTCGATCGAGATCGTGCCCACGAGGGTCGGCTGTCCGCTCTGGTTACAGCTGGCGATCTCCTCGACGACGGCGGCCCATTTGTCCTTGACGGTGAGGTAGATGAGATCGGCGCGGTCATCGCGCACCATCGGCTCGTTCGTGGGGATGACGACGACGTCGAGGTCGTAGATCTCGCCGAACTCGGTGGCCTCGGTCTCGGCCGTCCCGGTCATGCCGCCCAGCTTGTCGTACATCCGGAAGTAGTTCTGGAAGGTGATCGTGGCGAGAGTCTGATTCTCACGCTCGATCTTGACGCCTTCCTTCGCCTCCACCGCCTGATGGAGGCCGTCGGACCATCGCCGCCCCGGCATCATCCGGCCGGTGAACTCGTCGACGATCACGACCTGGCCATCCTTGATCAGGTAGTCGACGTCGCGCTTGAACAGGTAGTGTGCTCTCAGGCCCTGATTGATGCCATGCAGCACGTCCATGTTGCCGATGTCGTAGAGATTGTCGAGCGACAGGAGGCGCTCGACTGTGCTGACTCCCTCGTCGGTCAGGGTCGCCGTGTGGGCCTTCTCGTCGATCAGGAAGTCGCCGGTCGTCGTCTTGCTTCCGTCCTCGTGTTCGATCTCCTCGCCCTGCTGCAGGCGGGGAATGATCTTGTCGATCGAGTAGTACTTGTCGGTCGATTCTTCCGACGGACCCGAGATGATCAACGGGGTCCTGGCCTCATCGACCAGAATGGAGTCGACCTCGTCGACGATGGCGTAGGAGTGAGCCCGCTGCACCATCGAGCTGCGATCGAACTTCATGTTGTCGCGCAGGTAGTCGAAGCCGAACTCGTTGTTCGTGCCGTAGGTGATGTCGGCGGCGTACGCTGCCTTGCGATCGCGGTCGAGCATGTCGTGCTGGATCACGCCAATCGACATGCCAAGGAAGTGGTAGACCTGCCCCATCCAATCGGCATCGCGCCGGGCGAGGTAGTCGTTCACCGTGACGACGTGGACGCCCTTGCCGGCTAGCGCGTTGAGATAGACCGGTAGGGTCGCGACGAGAGTCTTGCCCTCGCCGGTCCTCATCTCCGCGATGCACCCCTCGTGGAGCACGATGCCGCCGGCAAGCTGAACGTCGAAGTGCCGCATGTGAACCGAGCGTTTGGCGGCTTCGCGCACGACCGCGAAGACCGGCGCCAGCAGGTCGTCGAGTGAAGCGCCGTTCTCGAGGCGCTGACGGAACTCGGCGGTCTTGGCCCGCAGCTGCTCATCGGTGAGGGGTTCGACACTCGTTTCGAGGACGTTGATCTCCTCGATCCGAGGCAGCATGCGCTTGTAGTCGCGCTCGTGCTTGGTACCGAAGACCTTACCGAGTATCTGGTTCAGCATGATGGGAGCCTTCTGCGGCCGAGATGGGAGGGGGCGTGCGGGCCGCCCCAGCCCGGGCTGGCCGAGTCGAGAACTCTACCAAACAGCCCAAGGAAACGGTCCTTCCAGACAGGCGTGTTCCTCCGCAGGCAGGCCCGCGAAGTCTAGAGTTCTAGTGTCCGGCGCTGGTGCCGTCGAGAATGTAGGCCCGCGGGTTTTCCGGCCGCCCATCGACACGCACCTCGTAGTGCAGGTGGTATCCGGTCGAACGACCGGTGTTCCCGACGAGACCGAGGGTGTCGCGCTGGCTGACGCGGTCTCCGGCTTGAACCGAGACTTTCGACAGGTGGCCGTAGCGGGTGGTGATGCCGAAGCCGTGCGCTACGTAGACCGCGTTGCCCAGGTTACCGATGCGTCCGGCGCGAACCACGACTCCGTCAGCGGTGGCCTGTACTGCCTGACCCGGTGCGGCGCCGATGTCGATCGCCCAGTGCGGTGCGCGGTTGCCCGTGATCGGGTCGCGGCGGTAGCCGTACCTGCTAGTCAAGATGCCCTTGACCGGAGCTATCGAGGGGGTCGCCGAGATCAGCCGCCGACGCTCGTCGAGATTGACCTCCACCGCTACGAGGGCCTGCGCGAGCTCGGAGGCACGGTCGTCGAGATCTTCCAATACGACGCCCGCGTTCGGTGCTTGGATCGGGCTCGAGACCCCTCCGATACCGGCTTCCAGCGCCGTCGTGAAACCGTCCAGCCCGGCGACGATTGCCAGTTGGCGAGTCTGAGCCTCGAACTCGGCGAGCTGACTCTGCAGAGAGTTGACGCTGGCTTCGAACGAGCGATTGATTTCGCGCAGGTTCTCGTTCTCGCTCGTGACCTGCTCGAGCCTGTTTCGATCGATCGAGTTAGTGAAGAAGGACCAGGTCGTGAAGACCGAACCTGCGGCGAGAAGGAAAGCTACGCTCGCGGCTATGTGCAACTGCCGGTTGGTGACCTTCCATTTGCGAAATCTCGCTCGTGCATGAGGCACAAAAATCACGGTATGGTACTTCAGTCCCATCCTCTGACCTTCTTAGTAATGGGTGGGGCGTCCCTCGAATCCGATACCGCCCAACTGCCCGGAGTCCCGGTAGTCTACCGACCGGCGGCCGCTTGTCAAGGTGGCCACGATGGCCTAAGTCGTGGAAGACGAGGCGGTTCCCCTCTAGGACCAGAGCGCGAGGAGGGCGGCGACGAGCACTCCGGCAAGGGCCAAGATCCACTTGGCCCAGCGCCTGCCGGGGCGTAGGAACTCGTCCTGGAGCAGATCGAAGGTGCCGATGTAGAGAAAGGTGCCGGCGGCTAGCGCCGCGCTGCTGGCGTCAAACAGGACGTGCGCATCCGGGCGTAGCAGCGCGCCGGCCGTCATTCCGAGGATGATTCCCAACGGTGTCATGATCGCGAAGGCCGAAACCAACAGCAGCGATTGACCGCGACGCACGATGGACGCTCTGAGCGCGAGCCCCAGGGCCAGTCCCGCGGTACCCTTGTGCACAGCGATAGCGATGAAGGTCAGGATGGACCCAACGCGGTCGGTATCCACACCCAATGCCAGGCCGGCCAGTGCCGAGTGGACGGAGAGCGCGACGATCAGGACGAGGGGCGAAGCCGCCGCCGCCTCGGAAGCGTGGTCGTGCTCGTCGTGGCTGTGTCTGCCCTCGCCGGAGTGGGCGTGGGCGGCGCTGTGCGCGGCCTCGGGGAGCAGGACGTGCTCGAGCAGCAGCAAGAGGAGGAAAGCTGCGATCGCCAGCGATGACGCCACCGGGTATGTCGAACCGCGGCTGCTGAAAGCGGCCGCGCTCTCGGGCAGGAAGTGCAGCAACCCCAGCGCGAGGAAGAGACCTGCCGCGAAAGCGTTGCCGCCGCCTATCCAGCCCTGCTGGCGGCCCCTCCTATCTTTGAGTAGCGGCAGCGCTCCTCCTGCCCAGCCCACTACCAGGGTTAGGATCGCGAGCAGGATCTTGAGCTCGGGCACTGACACAGGCGGACATTAGCAGCCCGCGGCAGAGGTCCACCCACCTGAGGAAGAGGAGACGCTAGTGTACTGGCCCGCAAGGTGGGGCCGCCTGATTGCGTCTTGGATAGAGTGGCGCCCGAGAGCCACCCTGCCATGCCGACCCCCCACTCTGACTCTGCGACCACCACGCCGGACCCGCGCCTGGTCGAGGTGCTCGAGAAGGTATGGGGCTTCCGCGAGTTCCTCCCTCTTCAGCGTGAAGCGATGGAGGCGATTCTCGAGGGGCGCGACAGCCTCTTGGTCCTGCCGACTGGCGGCGGCAAGTCGCTGTGCTACCAGGCTCCGGCCTTGATCCGAGACGGCCTGGGGGTGGTGGTTTCGCCCTTGATCTCCCTGATGAAGGACCAGGTCGACTCGCTCGTCGGCAACGGTGTCGCCGCCGCCTATTACAACTCGAGCCTGGATCCCGCGGAGCGCCGGCGGGTGGAAAAGGCACTCGTGGCCGGGCAACTACGACTCCTCTACGTCTCGCCCGAGCGCCTCGCCGGAGCCGGAGCCGAGGATTTCCTGCGGCGGCTAGACGCGAGCGACGTGGCCTTCTTCGCGGTCGACGAGGCCCATTGCATCAGCCAGTGGGGGCACGCCTTCAGACCCGAGTTCAGGCTCCTGGGACCATTGCGACAGCGGTTCCCTGGGGTTTCGTTCCACGCTTTCACGGCTACCGCCACGCCGCGCGTGCGAAGCGACATCGTGGACCAGCTGGCGCTCGAAGATGCCGCGATCCTGGTTGGATCTTTCGACCGCCCCAACCTGGTCTATCGCGTATTTCGCCGAGCGGATCTAGCCCCACGATTGCGGAAGGTGCTCGAAAGGCACCGAGGTGAAGGCGGGATCATCTACTGCAACTCGCGCAAGCAGGTGGAGAAGCTGGCGACCCGGCTCGGCGACTGGGGAGTGCGAGCCCGGCCGTACCATGCCGGTCTGGCGGACGGCGTGCGGGCGGCCAACCAGGAGGCCTTCTCGCGCGAGGAGATCGATGTCATTGTGGCCACGGTGGCCTTCGGCATGGGCATCGACCGGTCCAACGTTCGCTTCGTGGTCCACGCCGGCGCCCCTCGGTCGATCGAGCACTACCAACAGGAGACCGGCCGTGCCGGCCGCGACGGCCTGCCGGCGGAATGCGTCTTGTTCTATTCACCGGCCGACTTCGCCGGTTGGCGGCGCCTCTTGAGAGCGAGCGGCGAGTGGTCGGACCACGCGGCAAGCCTGCTCAACGCCATGCAGCGCTTTGCCGCGGCCACGCGGTGCCGGCATCGACGTCTGCTCGAGTACTTCGGCGAAACCTACGACAGCTCGGCCTGTGGTGCTTGCGACTGGTGCCTCGGCGAGCTCGAACTGGTCGGCGAGGCCGTTATCCTGGCCCAGAAGATCCTCTCCTGTGTCGTGCGTCTGGATCAGCGCTGGGGCATCGGGCGAGTGGTCGACGTGTTGCGTGGACGCAACAACGAGAAGGTCGTCGGGTCCGGCCACGATCGCCTGAGCACCTTCGGCCTGCTCGCCGAGGTGTCGGTGGGGGAGTTGCGCGGCTACATCGATCAGCTCCTCGACGAGGGCTTTCTGCGCCAGAGCGGCGACGAATACCCGATCGTGCAGCTCACCAGCCACGGTGCCGAGCTGCTGCGCGGCAATCTCGAGTGCCGGCTCTACCGCCAGGAGCAGCCGCGAAAGCAACCGAAGCGCCGAGCGGCGTCAGCGATCGAGGATTGGGCGGGTGTCGACCGGGATCTCTTCGAGGCTTTGCGCGAGCTGCGTCTCGAGATCGCCCGAGAGCGCGCCGTACCGCCCTACGTCATCTTTCACGACAGCGTCCTGCGCGACCTGGCCCGCCACCGACCGCAGTCCCTGACCGAGCTCCTGGCGTTACGGGGAGTGGGGGAGAAGAAGGCGGCGGATCTCGGCCCCCTCTTCCTGCAGCGCTTGGAGACCTATCTGCAGGCTAGCTGAGTAGCAGACGAAGATCGTCGGCTGTCAGATCGCGCAGCGACTGGCCTTCGCCCTCGAGGATGGCGTCGGCGATCTTGCGCTTGGAGCTCTGGAGCTCGAGGATCTTCTCCTCCACGGTATCGCGCGCGATCAGGCGATAGGCGAAAACCGGTTGGGTCTGACCGATGCGGTGGGCTCGATCGATGGCCTGCGCCTCGACCGCGGGGTTCCACCAGGGGTCGAGTAGGAAGACGTAGCCCGCCGCCGTGAGGTTGAGACCGAGTCCCCCGGCCTTGAGACTGACGAGGAAGAGGTTGCACTCCGAATCGGTCTGGAAACGCTCGACCTCTTCGGCGCGGTTTCGGGTCTGGCCGTCGAGATAGGCGTAGGGCACGTCCTCCGCGTCGAAGTGCCGCCGCACGAAGCCCAGGAGCTTGGTGAACTGCGAGAAGACGAGGACCTTGTGGCCCTCCTCGAGGACCTCGGAGACCTGCTCGAAGAGGGCTTCGAGCTTGGCGCTGCCGGCCTCCTCCCAGGACTCGTCGACCAACCCAGGATGACACGCGACCTGCCGCAAACGGAGAAGGGCTTGCAGCACCTGGATCGCCGAGCCCGACACGCCCTTGACTTCGACCTGCTCCAGCAGGCTGGCCTGGTACTTCGCCCGCAATCGGTCGTAGATCTCGCGTTGCTGTGGCCGCAACGTGCAGTAGAGCACCTGCTCGGTCTTCGGGGGCAGGTCCGGGAGCACCTCGGCCTTGGTGCGCCGCAGGATGAAGGGGCGGATGCCCTTGGCGACGAGCGCCAACTCCTGCTTGCTGGCGATGTGCCCGCCGTTGAGCACGTCGAGCCACGGCAGGCGGCCGAGCAGCCCAGGATTGAGAAACTCGAATAGCGATCCCAGTTCTCCGAGGTGGTTTTCGATCGGCGTGCCGGTCAGGGCCAAGCGATGGCGCGCGCGCAGCAAACGGCTGGCCTTGGCAGTCTGCGAGGCCCGGTTCTTGATCGCCTGAGCCTCGTCGAGGATGACGGTGTCGAACTCGAACGTGGCGAGGAAGGCCACGTCGCGCCGCAGTGTGCCGTAGGTGGTGACGACGAGGTCGTAGTCACCGAGACGCTCCCGCAGAGCCTCGCGATCGGGGCCGCGGTACTCGACGCTCTTGAGCTTCGGCGTGAAGTGCGCCGCCTCGTCGATCCAGTTGTAGACCACGCTGCGAGGCGCCACGACCAGGAACGGGAGCCTGGAGGTCTTGGCCGGGGTCCTGTGAGCCTGGATAAGGGCCAGCACCTGCACCGTCTTCCCCAGGCCCATGTCGTCTGCCAGCACGCCGCCGAGGCCGAACTCGCGCAGGAAGTTGAGCCATCCGAGGCCCTTGCGTTGGTAACGGCGCAGCGTTCCGTCGAAACTCTTGAGCTCGCGCTTGGGCTTGATGCGATCGAATGTCTGCAGCTTTTGGCGCAGATCGGCGAAGGCGCGGTCGACGTCGGCTGGCGGCATGGCGCTGAGCAGGGCATCGACAAGGAGGGCCTGCGACGGCAGAAAACGCAGGCCCTCGCCGCTCGAGCTGTGGGCGAGGTTGGCGAGCGAGCCGTAGGTCTCCATCCATGTCGCTGGCAGCAGACCCTTGGAGCCGTCCTTGAGCTCGATGAATCGGTCGCCGCGAGAGATGGCACCCAGCACCTGAGTGAGATCCACCCGATCGCCAGCGAAGTCGACCTGGCCGCTGAGTTCGAACCAGTCGATGCCGCTCTCGACTTTGAGCGCCGGCGCGCTGGCCGGATGTACCGTCGTGCCGTGAACCTCGACCGCCCAGCCGTCGGACAAGAGCGGCTCGACGACCGTAGGCACGAGCTCGGAGTTGAGCTCGAGGCCATGCCCGTTACGGGACTCGACGGGCTGCAGGCCGAGCTCGAGCAAGCGCACGAGAGCCGCGTGCTCGGCATCCATGTCCCGTCGCAGGAAGCGTCCGCCATGCCAGTCCACGACCGACAACCTCGGATCCTCGGCCTTGACCTGAAGGTCGCCGTAGTCGAACGACAGCTCGGCGAGGAGCGGGGGGTTCATGAATTCGGGTGCCGCCGGCTGCGCGAGCACGAGACGGGGTGACGGTGCTGCACTGTCCTCGCTCAGCCTCATCTCCTTGGGTACCTCGAGCGGCGGCAGGCTCGGCACCTCGAGCAGAGCCGTCAGAGCCTCCGCCAGCTCCTCGGGAGGTATGGTGATCTCGCCGGCCTTCTGGAGGACCGACAACCAGGCCAGGTCGTGCTCGCGAGACGCTCGCAGGTGTCCCACACTGTCCTCGAAGACCAAGAGCGCCGAGCCCTCCTCGGGCAGGGGGAGCGCGAGGTTGGCGGAGCTCAGCGGTCTGGTGGAGCCTTTGCGCTCGAGCTCGCCGCTGAGACGGGCGGCACCGGACGGGGAGACGTCCAAGCGCAACGCGAGCTCCCAGGGCTCCCCGCGGTCCCAGGAGAGCGCAGGTGGGTCGCGCAGCGTGCGCCCGTCCCACCAGTGGAGCATCCGCTGGGAGCTGAGATGCCGCAGGATGACGTCGTGGAGGCTGCGGGGTAGGCGGAGCCGCTGCACGCCGGCGACTTTGGCGCCGGGCTTGGCGCGCCGTCCCCGACTCTGCCGCGGCGGTGGGGTGATCGGCAGCGCCGCGACCAGGGCCAGACTCGGGACCGTCGCGGGAGTCTCGGCCGCCGGGAGCAGCAGAGCCTCCAAGTCGGTGGGGTCGATGCTCGCGCGCTTGAGCTTGCCCAGCTTGCCGGTTGAGCTACGGCCGCGGCCGAAGACATCGAGAATCAGCTCGCCGGCGGCGGCGCTGGCGACCGTGTTGATCAGTAGATGAAGCTCGACGGGTGGATGTCCAGGGGCCGCGAGATTGGGGTTGGCCGACGCCACGCCGGCCATCCCGATCGGTACCGCGTCCAGCAGTGAGCGCCACGTCGTCGGCCCCTTGGGCATTCCCTTGCGCCTGCCGACTCGCTTCCGGGACTTGCGCATTGCCGGCTGCCCGGAAGCGTCGCTCTCGTGCACCGTGATTCCCAGATCGGTCCAGCTCCCGGCGCGGTCCTTGCGCAAGGAGAGGCGATCGTGCCCCTGCGGTTGGTTCTCGGAGCCGGATTCGGCCAGGGCGAGCAGGGTAGCCCAGAGGTGCTTACATGGGCGCCCGCCGGAGAAGCGCTGGCACTCGCAGAAGCTGTGGAGGATGCGTTCCGCCGGTACCTGCGACCAGTCGACACCTACCGCGTAGACGGGCCTGTCGGTGCCCTCGACTCTGGCTCGCGCCCGAGTTCCATCGATCTCGATACGGACCCGGTCTTCCCGGAAGTACTGCTCACCACGTTGCCGGTCACTGGGCTGGAAGTGCGAGCCGGTCCGCTTGTGGAGAGGAACGACTCGGCTGCCATTCAATCTCGGGCGTCTACGGCCGCGACGCCGGCGCGTAGAGCTCGTGTGCTCCTGTCTGTTGCTTGTCGGCATGCTCTGGTCGTCATCGGGAGCGCCCACATCTCCTGTCCCGAAGGCGACCGATGGACGCCGCTGGGGCCGAGGCAAGGGGACTCGGTTGGCCGAGGCCTGGGTCCTCCGGCGAGGGGGCAGAGTGGTGTGGCACCCGCGGCCGGATGAACCGTTGCGCCTACCTTACATCATGTCGGCGGATTTGCCACCGTCATTGTCGAACTCGGTTATCGACTTTCTCGTGCGGTTCGTCTCCAGGCGCATCCACCTCTGCCAACGCGATCAGTTTCGACGGAGTGCGAATCAGCAGGATGCCTTCGGACACCGCGGGTGTCGCCATCAGCGGCTCGCCGAAGTCGTGCACCGCCAGCTCTTCGTACTCGGGGCCGGCGGCAAGGACGTAGAGCAGGCCCTCTTCGGTGGTCACATAGAGCCGGCCGTTGACCGCCACGGGCGAGCTGGTGAAGGCGCCACGGCTGGAGAAGCGGCTCTTGGCGAGCGCCTCTCCAGTGGCTGCGTCGTAAGCGACGAAGATGCCGTTGTGGTGGACGACGTAGAAAATGCCGCGGTAGAGAAGGGGCGTCGGCATGTAGGCGCCGCCTCGGTCTCGGCTCCACAGGAGCCGATCGTCTTGGACTCCGTGCTCGATGTCGATCGACCCTCGGAGACCAGCGGACACCGCATAGATCGGCTTGATCGGCGGATAGCCTGCCGAAACGTAGACCACACCGTCGCCGGCGACCGGAGTGGCGATGACCAACTCGGAGTTCGGGCCCAGGTCCCAGAGCTCCTCGCCGGTGACCGGGTCGTAGGCGTGAATCCGCGAGCCGTTGACGATGAGTTCGTCACCGCCTTCGCTCGCCAGCACCGTGGGCGTGGCCCACGAGGGTGCGACGTCACGATCGACCCGCCACCGCTTCTCGCCGGTCGCTAGATCCCAGGCGGCTAGATACGGTCCGTCATGCACGTCCACCTGCAGGATCAGGCTGTCTTGATAGATCGTCGGCGAGCTGGCGTAGCCCCATTCGATACCGGGGTCGGAGAAGGCGCCCGCGTTGAGTCCGCCGAGCTCCTCTTGCCAAATGATGTTGCCGTCGAGGTCCAGGACCGCTAGCCCCGCCGTCGGGAAGACGACGGCGAGGTGGGTGCCGTTGGTGACCGGCGTCGAGTTGGCCTGCGTCGCCTTGAAGTGGCGACGTGTCAGCGGCACGCCGCGGCCAACCTCGGTCTCCCACAGCCTGGCGCCGCTGCGTTTGTCGAAGGCGAGCACCCGCCAGCTATGCTCGACCGCCTCCTCGACCGGAGTTCCCTCCCCTGTCAACCCGGTCCGCAGAGTCTGCTCGATCGCCTCGGCGACCGCCGTGGTCACGAAGACCCTGTCGCCCCAGACCACGGGGCTCGAGTTTCCGAGACCCTCCAGACCTGCGCTCCAGAGCACGTTGTCACCGGTCTCCAGATCCCAGGCCACCGGCGTGTCCGCGCCATCACCGATGCCGCTCGCGTTGGCGCCACGGAAACCGGGCCAGTGCACGGTCGCCGCCCTCGCAACGACCTCCGACGCGACGAACGTGGCGCCGCCGGTCGGCTCAGCCACGGCTCGCCGCAGTGACGCCGGTGGGTTCGCCCCCTGTCGCAGCGCGATGCCCTCGATCGTTCCAGCGCGTCCGAAGAAGCTGGCACCGACCGCCCCGTCCCGCGTCTGGAACGCGCGCTCGCCCGTAGCCTCCAGGTCGGCGAAGGCGGCATCACCGACTCGTAGGCGCAGACGTCCCTCACGCAAGACCGCCTCCGCCACCAGATCCGAATCGAAGCCCTCGAACAGTCCGGTGAACCGATTCAGTTCCTCCAGCGAGTAGCTCGGCGGTGGTGGATCCGGACGGCGCTCTGCGCTTTCGAGCAGAGCCGCCACTCTTTCATCCTGGCTGAGGGTCAGCAGGGCGAGCTGCGAGAAGGTCGACTCTCGGATCGGGCCGCCTTCGATGGCAGCGGCGGCCAGCTCGAGGTCTTCGCTCTGGAGCGCAAAGGCTAGCGCCTGATCGCGGTCCTCGGCCCCGTGCTCGAGCAGTAGCACGGCCACGTCCCGTCGATGACTGAAGAAGAGGGCCATCTCCAGCGGACGGGCGCCGTAGAACGTCTCCGCGATGTTCAGGTCGGCGCCGCGAGCGAGCAGCAGCTCCACGACCTCGAGATGGCCGTTGACCGCCGCCGTAGCCAGCGCTGTCGACCCGTAACGGTCGGCTGAGTCGATATCCGCTCCGGCGTCGAGCAATCGCTCGACCCCGGCGAGGTCGCCGGCGCGAGCGGCTGTGAGGAGCTCGTCGCTAGTTGCGAGCCCGGTCAATGGGAAGACGAGTGCAAGGCCAACGCACAGAGCAAGTCGTCGCACGACCACCTCCAGAATCTAAACCGTCGGACGCCAGTCTACAAGTAGGCGACTGTTCGGTCAGGTCCAAGAGCATCTCGCGGCCGAACCCTCTGCCCGGGCGTGTGCGATCCCGACCTCCCGGGCGGGTAGGAGATCGTCGCATATACTGGCCGCGACGATCCCTTCACATTCGTCCCACGCATCTCGCTGCGCGAGAAGCCACCAGCGCAAGATCCGCTACCGACAGTCCGCCTGACGAGACCAGCCATCGAGAGAACGAGAACGGTCAGCAGTCCAACCCTGGAGGCGGAGAGAGTCTGGCGCGCCTGGGCCGTGCTTCTGGCCCGGTTGACCGTCGGGCTCATTTTCTTCATGGCAGGCATGTTCAAGGTCTTCGAACTCGGGGCCTTCGAACACGCCCGGCGATTCTTTCTCCCCTTCGCGGACACCTTCCTGCCGGTCTGGTCCCTCTGGGCCGTTGGCGTCGTGATTCCGTTCGTGGAGCTCATCGCGGGGGCGCTGATCGTGATCGGATGGCGGGTCAAGCCGGCGTGTATCGCGCTGGGAGCCGTGCTGGTGGTCGTGACGTTCGGCCATCTCCTGCACGAGCCGCTCTACGCCTTTCATGAGCATGTAGTGCCCCGGCTGGCGTTGGTGATCTTTGTGCTGCTGGTACCAGGGCAAGACGACCTCTTTTCCCTCGATCGACTTCGCGCTTCAGGAGACTCACGATGAGGCCGGAGCTGCCGCGATCCTCAAGGAGTCTCCCCCCGAGTGAAACCGACTGCTGTGACCGGGCGTAACTACGATCGAGCATCCGGCCGGGGGCGGGGGAGGCACGCGATGAACCGATTCAGCTTCAGAGGATCAGCTCCCCTGCAGCCGAGGCCGTCGGCGCGACGCCGAGACTCTGTGCGCGGCGGGGGCAGGACGATGCCGCGGGTGATCGCGAGCACCACGGTTGCTCTGTTGCTGTTGACCGGGTGCGCGACCGAGCTATTGCCCAAGCGGCCAGATATCGGCCAGCTCTATAGCCGCAACGCCCAAAGTTACGGACCTGATCGCAACCCCGTTATCGTCATCCCGGGGTTTACTGGCTCCAAGCTCGTCGACCCCGCGACCGGTCGAGTGGTCTGGGGAACCTTCGCTGGTGACTATGCCAAGCCGAAGAGGCCCGCGGATGCGCGGCTGATCGCCTTGCCGATGCGAGAGGGAGCCGCCCTGCGGGAGCTCCGCGACGACGTCCGCTCAGCCGGCGTCCTCGACCGGATCAAGGTGACGGTGCTGGGCATTTCGATCAACTTGCGAGCCTACTTCTACATCCTCCAAGCGCTGGGTGTCGGCGGCTACCGGGACGAGAGCCTGGCTCTCTCGGGAGAGATTGACTGGGGTGATGAGCATTACACGTGCTTTCAGTTCGGCTACGACTGGCGGCGGGACAACGTCGAGAACGCACAGCGCCTGCATCGCTTCATCGAAGAGAAGCGGGTCTACGTCCAAGCGGAGACCCAACGCCGTTTTGGCGTCCACACGCCGAATCTGAAGTTCGACGTCGTGAGCCACTCTATGGGCGGCCTGCTGCTGCGCTATTACCTGCGATACGGTGGGGCCGACCTTCCCAACGACGGTTCGATACCCGAGGTGACCTGGGCCGGAGCCGCCAACATCGAGCGGGCGATCCTCGTCGCGCCACCCAACGCGGGTACGCTCGAGAGCTTGGTCCAGCTCACCGAGGG
>JAPUJD010000196.1 GCA_027296385.1 Acidobacteriota bacterium
CACCGGAGGAGCTGGGTCCGTTGCGCGAGCTCGAGAGCGAACTGCCGCCTGAGCTCGAGAGCCGCGGGGCTCAGGAGTTACGAGACCAGGGGCTCATAGTGACCGACGCCTCGACACCGCGTCGAACTTGGCAGACTCTCCGGAAGCTGGCAGCGGCACTGCTGCTATTCGCCGCCGGAGCCTTCAGCCACATTCTGTTGTCACAGACCCCGAAACCTGCACCCGGCGCCGCCAAGTCGCGTTATGTGCTTTTGCTTCGCTCGCCGAGCGACCTTGTTCTGAGTGTCGAGGAAAGAGCAAAGCGTACTGAGGAATACAGTGCCTGGGCACGCGAACTCAGAAACGCCGGCAAGCTAGAGCTGGGAGAGCGGCTCGCCGACGCAACTCAGATACTCGGCTCCCCACGAGACTCTGCCTTCGGCGATGCGCGTGAGCGACTCACCGGGCTCTTCGTAGTGCGCGTAGCGACTTACCAGGAGGCCTTGCAGGTTGCACGCTCTTGCCCCTTCTTGACTCATGGCGGTCGCATCGAACTGCGTCTCATCGAGCCGACGTGATCGAGAAGGGTGTTTGGGGCGCGAGCCGAAGATCGCGTCCCTACAGCGAGACGCCATAACACTATCCAAGACAGCTCAACGGGGGACCACGCAAGATCATGAGACAGCAACTGGCATGGGCAGTAGGCACGACGCTGACTGCGGCGATTCTTCTCGCCAGCCCGGGAGAACAGCGCAGAATCGGATATCGCGGCACCGTTCTCGTCCAATTGGCCGTATCAGACCTGGACGAATCGATCCGGTTCTACACTGAAGTGCTCGAGTTCAAGCTCGAGGAGCACCGACCAGACCTCGAGTGGGCCAGGGTGAAGCCTGGCATCGAAGGCGTCACTATCGGTCTGAGCCGCCAACCCGAAGTCAAGGGGAGTGGGACCCTGTCGTTGAACTTCGGAGTCGTCGATTTGGACCGTGTGCGGGCGATTCTCGAGTCACGTGACGTCGTTTTCGATGGGCCGACGATCGAAGTTCCCGGGGTGGTGAGACTGGCCGACTTCAAGGACCCCGATGGCAACAGAATCCGTTTGGCTGGAGACCCTGACGGAGTGGAGCGCTAGAGTCGATAGTATCCTGAGGCGCACCGCCCCCCTGGAACATAGTCCGGAGAGTGTCATGTCCGCCAAGACTTTCGTTTTCCCCAGCCCCGCGATCGCCGCGCTCCTCCTGGCAGCTTGCGCGCCGCCCGATTCGGGCCGAGAGATCCTCGAAGCGCCGCTGCTCCAACTGGTCGATCACCTGGCGGATGACGCGATCACCAGCGGCCACGCTCCGATGGCGGCTCGTCAACAACGCCGCTGGGGCTTCCACGAACCGCAGCCCGCTTGGCGTCCGCTGTCGACGACCCGGCTCGCACGCTTGGCGAGCGTCGGCACCGAGGCGATGGAGGACGGTCTCCGGCTGAGCCTCTCGCCGCCATCGGTCATGCAGTCGATGCTGCTCATCGGTGGCCTCGAGATCGCCCTCGAAGACGGCCTGCTCCTCGCAGACTTCGATGCGGTGCACGTTCGCGCCCGGTCGAGCGACCAGTTCGCGGGCATCACCATCGCCTACAACCTCGACCAGGAGGGGGCCGTACCGGGGGATCTGTTCTTCTTCTACTCCACCGACGAGGCACCTCCGGTCTTCAACGACGGCTCCGTGCAGACCTACGCCATTCCGCTGCGGCCGCGCGAGGACACAGCGGCCGACGCTACGCTCGAGAGCCTGGGCGTCCTCGTCGGTAGCGTCAAGCCGGCGGTGATCGACATCCTCTCGATCGAGCTCGTGCCCAAGGGCGCGGCCTTCCTCGACGACTTCGGTGTGCGCCACGTCGTGCGCCAGGGGCAGACCCGCAGCACACTTTTCGCCCATACTCCGGCGACCCTGTCGTTTCGCCTCATCGTGCCGAGCGGCGGACGTTTGGATGTCGCTTTGGCGACGGACGCAGGCAGCGCCGTGACCTATCGCGTGGCCGCCACGGACTCGGCGGGCGGGCGCGAGGTTGTGTTCGAGGAAGCCGTCACCAGCGACGGGGTCTGGCTCCAGCGTTCGATCGACTTGTCGGGCCGGGCTGGAAAAACCGTCGCGCTGACTCTGGAGGCGACCAGCGATGAGCCCGGCGCAGTCGGCCTGTGGGGCGCCCCGGTGATCTCGGGAGCGCCGTCGTCCGCCCTGCCCAACGTGATCTTCTACATCATCGACGGCGGTGGCGCCGACCTGATGAGCCTCTACGGTTACGAGCGCCGCACGACCCCGCTACTCGAAGAGTTGGCACGCGAGGGAGCCGTCTTCGAGCGCGCCTTCTCCAACTCCACCTGGACCCAGCCCTCGACGGCGTCGTTCATGACCTCGCTGCACCACAGCGTTCTCGGCGGGTTGCGGCGCGGTATCCACTCGACCCCGATCCCCGTCGCGGCAACGCCGATGGCCGTGCACATGCGCCGCGGCGGCTATCAGACGGCATCGTTTTCGGCCAACCCCAACTCGGGCCGGATCCTCGGCGTCGAGCGCGGCGTCGACCTCATGCGCGACGGTACGACCACCGACCATTCGATCTCCTCGGTCGAGCTCCACGAGGATTTCTGGCGCTGGCGGAAAGAGTACCCCGGTACGCCCTATTGGGCTCACTTCCAGACTACCGACGTGCACGAGCCCAACCACCCGTCGCCGCCGTTCGCCGAGCGCTGGGTGACGGCCGCCGAGCGCGAGCAGCTGGGGCGTTGGGATAAGCGCATCTTCACCGCCGCCGGTGCCCTCTTTGGCCGGACCAGCATCGCTGGGTTCTACGACGTCGCCTTGGAGCGTACCGGAATTTCACGCCAGGCCTACTTCGGTACCCGCCGCGGCCTCTACGACGAGACCATGGCGCACCAGGATCACCAGCTGGCTCGCTTCGTGGAGCAGCTCGAGGCGCGCGGAGAATGGGAGAACACTCTCCTGATCCTCGCCTCCGATCACGGCCATCCGGCCGGGTCGTTCGCGCGCTGGGGTCGCGGACTCCTCGAGCCCCAGCCCGAGCCCTGGCAGGGTGCCCTCTTCGACGCCTACGCCTCGCGAGTACCGCTGATTTTCATCTGGCCGGGCCACATCCCGGCAAGCCAACGTTTCGAGGAGGCGGTGTCGATGATCGACGTCCTGCCCACCCTGCTCGATCTCGTCGGGCTACCCCAGCCGAAGGTGCTTCAGGGCCAGTCCTTGAAGCCGCTCCTCACCGGCCAGGAGCAGGAACTGCGCCCAGTCATCCTCGACGAGTTCCGGATCGAGGAAGAGACGGGCGAGATGATCGGCAACCTCGATATCGTGGACGGCCGCTGGGGGGCCTCGCTCGAAATCGGTCCCCAGCCGGAGGGTTCCAGCGACAGCACCCTGGGCCGGCACGCGGTGCCCATCGGCGGTCGCTGGGGAGCCGAGCATCCACACTTCCCCGCGGTCCCCAGGCTGCTGCTCTACGACCTCGAAATCGACCCCTTCGCCCGCACGGCGGTCAACGACGAGCACCCCGAGCTGGTCGAGAAGTACCGTGCGCTACTGCTCGAACAGTGGGTGGCACATCAAGCCCTGGCCGGGCAATTCCTCGAGGCCAGCGAGGTGACGCTGACGCCGGAGCAACTGCGGCAGCTGCGTTCTCTGGGTTACATCCAGTAGCTCAACCCGGCAGGTTCGTCACCCGGAGGAGGTTGTCTTCGAGTCGTCGCGAGCCGCCCCGAGCCAAGGAGGAGGGGCGCAATCGGGTGGTCATCTCCGACTAGTACCGCTTGCCCGGGCTGCTAAACTAGGTGGCTCGATTCGAGGCAAGCGCCTTGGCGACTCGAGCCCCCAACTGACGACAAGGAGTATGGCGATGAACGCAGTCAAGACGACTCTGGTGTGTCTTCTGATCAGCTTGATGCTGCCGCTGGCGGCTACGGCGAAGAAGAAGGAGAAGGCCGAGCAACCCGAAGACGACTCCCGGATGAAGGCGGAGACCTTCGCCGGGCTCGAGCTGCGCAACATCGGGCCCGCCATGATGTCAGGCCGCATCGCCGACATCGTGGTGCATCCCCAGGACGAGTCGACTTGGTACGTCGCCGTCGGCAGCGGCAACATCTTCAAGACGACCAACGCCGGGACCACCTGGACCGCGATCTTCGACCACGAAGGCTCCTACTCGATCGGCTGCATCACACTCGACCCTCGCCACCCCGAGACCGTATGGGTGGGCACCGGCGAGAATGTCGGCGGCCGGCACGTCGGCTACGGCGATGGGGTCTACAAGAGCACCGACGGCGGCGACAGCTGGACCAACATGGGACTCGAGAAGACCGAGCACATCGGCAACATCGTCGTCCACCCGACCGACTCGAATACCGTCTACGTCGCCGCGCAGGGTCCGCTCTGGTCAGCCGGCGGTGAGCGCGGGCTCTACAAGACGACGGACGGCGGCGAGACATGGGATCTGATTCTCTCCGGCGGCGAGTACACCGGCGTCAACGAGGTGCGCCTGCACCCGGAGGATCCGAACACCCTGATCGCCGCTACGCATCAGCGTTTCCGTAACGTCGCGGCACTGATCAACGGCGGTCCGGAAAGCGCCATCCACAAGTCGACCGACGGCGGAGCCACCTGGCGCAAGCTCACAGAGGGTCTGCCCGAGGGTGACATGGGCAAGATCGGCCTCGCCTACTCGCCGCAGGATTCCGACGTCGTCTACGCCACCATCGAGGCGACCGACGACGAGAGTGGCTTCTACCGTTCCGCCGACGGCGGCGAGAGTTGGGACAAGCGCAACGACTTCATCTCTGGCGGCACCGGCCCGCACTACTACCAGGAGATCTTCGCCAGCCCCCACAAGTTCGACCGCGTGTACCAGATGAACAACAGCCTACGGGTGACCGAAGACGGCGGCGAGACCTTCGAGCGGGTCCCCGAAGAGAACAAGCACGGCGACAACCACGCGCTGGCCTTCGTCGCCTCCGACCCGGACTATCTGCTGGCAGGGAGCGACGGTGGCGTCTACGAGAGCTGGGATCTGGGCGAAACCTGGAAATTCGTCGCCAATCTGCCGCTGACCCAGTTCTACAAAGTGGCTGTCGACTACGACGAGCCCTTCTACCACATCGTCGGTGGCACTCAGGACAACAGCACCCAGTACGGGCCGTCGCGCACCGACAACAACGCCGGCATCCGCAGCTCGGACTGGGAGATCACGGTCTTCGCCGACGGCCATCAGCCGGCCATCGACCCGACCGATCCGAACATCGTCTACTCGGAGTGGCAGGAGGGCAGCCTCATTCGCTGGGACCGCCAGACCGGCGAGATCATCTACATCCAGCCGCAGCCCGAGAAGGGGGAAGAACAGGACCGCTTCAACTGGGACTCGCCGATCCTGATCAGCCCGCACGATCCGAAGACGCTCTTCTTCGCCAGCCAGCGCGTGTGGCGCAGTGACGACCGTGGCGACAGCTGGACGCCGATCTCGGGCGACCTCTCCCGCGGGCTCGACCGGCTGGAGCAGGCGATGATGGGTCGCGTGTGGAGCTTCGACGCGATCTGGGACGTCTCCGCCATGTCGAAGTACGCCACAGTAACTTCGCTGGCCCAGTCGCCCCTCGACGCCGACCTGATCTACGCCGGCACCGACGATGGCTTGATCCAGGTCAGCGAGGACGGCGGCGCCAACTGGCGCCGAATCGACAGTCTGCCCGGCGTGGCCGACTCCTTCTTCGTCAACGACATCAAGGCCGATCTCTACGACGCCGACACCGTCTATGCCGTGGTCGACAATCACAAGGCCGGCGACTTCGAGCCCTACGTCTACAAGAGCGCCGACCGGGGCAATTCCTGGCAGTCGATGAGCGGCGACCTCCCCGACCGGCATCTCGTGTGGCGCCTGGTGCAGGATCACGAGCGGGCCGATCTGTTCTTCGCCGGCACCGAGTTCGGCGTCTTCTTCACCGTCGACGGCGGCAAGGCGTGGATCAAGCTCACCGGCGGCGTGCCCAACATTCCCTTCCGCGACCTGGCGATTCAGAAACGCGAGAACGACCTGGTCGGCGCCACCTTCGGCCGCAGCTTCTTCGTCTTCGACGACTACACTGCGCTACGCCACGTCGACGAGGAGGTGCTCGAGCAGGAAGCCGAGCTCTTCCCCATGCGCGAGGCCAAGTGGTACATCCCCCGGCGGCCTTTCGGTTTCGGCGAGAAGGGCAGTCAGGGCGACGCCTTCTA
>JAPUJD010000197.1 GCA_027296385.1 Acidobacteriota bacterium
CAGGTGACCGATCTGGTGCTCTTCTTCATGTCGGAGCGCGGGGCGCGCTCGCTGGTCAAGAGCAAGTTCATCGTCGGCGGCGATGTCACTGTCGCCGCGGGCCCTTTCGGCCGTACCGCCGAGGCCAACACGGACATCAGACTCAAGGCCGAGGTCTACGCCTACGCGCGTTC
The DNA here is from genome assembly GCA_027296385.1 of Acidobacteriota bacterium. GTDB lineage: Bacteria > Acidobacteriota > Thermoanaerobaculia > Multivoradales > JAHEKO01 > CALZKB01. The sequence continues at coordinate 174 of JAPUJD010000197.1, forward strand.
GCGCGGCCTCTTTGCCGGGGTGTCGATCGAGGGCGCGCAGCTCTCGGTATACCAACGCTGGATCGAGGGTTATTACGGCCAGCGAATCTGGCCCGAGGACATTCTCTTTGACCACGAGGTGCCCGATGTGCCGCTCGAGGCCCGGACCTTCATGAGCGTGCTGCCGCCGCCCGAGATGGCGCCGGTTCCCTGAAGCCGGTCGGCCGCCAAGGTCGTGGCGCCCGAAGAAGTTCTAGACGGTCGCGCGGCGTAGCACGTGCTTGCGCTGGTGGATCTGGCGCATGGCGCGCTTGTAGGCGGCCTTGTCGCCGGCGGCGAGCGCCTCGTCGCGGTGCTTCTTGATCTGGCGGATCTCCGCCTTGATCTTCGCCTTGTCGAGGCCCACGACTTCGTGATGCTCGTAGGTCTCGATCCCGAAGGCGGTGCACAGGGCCGGTATCAGCTGCTCTTTCTTGAGCTGGGTGTAGCCCTCGACGGCCTCGTGGTCGGTCTCGGCGGCCAGCTCCTTGAGCTGGGCTATCGTCATGTGCTTGAGTTCTTCGTAGGTGTGCTCGGCCATTCTCTGTCCTCCTCGGCCCGTTTCGGGCTTCAGTATCCCAAGAGGCCACCGGGTCAGGCAAGCATCCGCCGGCTGCTAGCCTTCGAGGATCATCTGCTGGCGCAGACGATCGGCCGCGGGGGAGAACGGGGCGTAGGTCAGGATGCGCTGGATGCCGGAGACCGCTTGGGCCGCGTCGTCGACGGTCTGGTAGAGCACCACCTCGCCATAGAGATCGTCGGCCAGGCTGTTGAGCCGCAGGGTGACGGCCTCGACGTGCTGGCCCTCGGGGAAGGCCTCGAGGTAGGCGGCGCCGACCTCGACCCGGTCGAAGCTCGACGCCAGATCGACCAACCGCTCGGCCGCTCGGCTGGCGATCGCCGGGTCCGGCTCGGCGCTCAGCCGCTCGAGGGCGGCGAGGTCCTCGAGGCGAGAAGCGAGGACCGTCAGGCCGCGCCGGGCACGCTGGCCCGGCTCGCTGTCGGGTTCCCCGTGGCTGGCGCGCAGATACTGCTCGACCGCTTCGCTGTGGCGTCCTAGCCGGCTATAGGCCTCACCGAGCTCGAGTCTCATCGGCGACGCCTGAGAGGACTCCGGGTAATTGCTCAGGAACGTTTCCATGAACTCGGTTTCGTAGATCCCGCCCGCCAGGATCTCGAGAGCCGCGTCGTAGAGGTCGGCGCGCTGCGTCTCGAACTCGCCGATCTCGCGCTCGAGGATGGCGACAAGCGGGCTCTCGGGCGTGAGCTCGCCCACGTCCTCGGCCTCCCGCCGGTAGTAGGTGATGAGTCGCGAGAAGTCCTGGGCGAGAGCCTTTTTTTCCGCCTCCTCGTCGCGCAGCTGGTGGAGCTTGGAGAGCCGGATCTCGTCGGCCGCTGCACCCTGCGGCCAGGTGTGGAGGGCGACGGTCCGGGCGTAGTCGAGAGCCTCGGGCTCGAGATCCTGGCCCGCTGCCCAGTCGAGCAGCAGGCTTTGGGTCTTGGCCCGGAAGCGGGCGGGGTCGGGCGCCTCACCGGCGACCTCGAGCAACTCTTCGCGGACCCGGGCGTGCTGGACTCGCTGATCGAAGAACGGGTGCGTGCTCCAGTAGCCGTATTCCTTGGTCTGCGGGATGTGAACGCTCATCTTGTTCATCAGGGCCGCGGTGCCTTGCGGGCTGAAGCCCGCCAGAGCCGCGAGCCTCTGGCCGGTGGCATCGGCCTCGTCCTCGAACTCGCGGCTGTAGCTGCGCAGCAGCAGCTCGGTGGTCACCATGCTGGCAGCTGCGGCGCCCTGCACGCGGCTGGCTGAGTCGCTCGAGCTGCCGTAGGGATCGTAGTAGGGGTCGTTGCGATCGCTACGGTCACGACCGACCTCGTTGACCAGAACGCCGATGACGAGGGCCTGACCCAGGATGTTGAGCAGTCGCGCCCGCTTCTGCGTACGGATACCGTGGTTCTCGATGACGTGTCCTATCTCGTGACCGAGAAGACCAGCCAGCTCGTCGTCGGTCAGGCCCATGTTGAGCATTCCGCGGGTGATGAAGATCTGCCCTCCGGGAAGGGCGAAGGCGTTGGGCACTGGCATGTCGATGAGATGAAAAGTGAACGGATAGTCCGCAAAACCGGACACCCCGGCCAGCTGAAATCCGATATCTGTGACCCGGCGCAGCTCGCCGTCGTCCTCGTGGCCGCCATAGGCCCGCATCGCCTGGTGCGCGGCCTCGAAGCTCTGTGCAAACAGCTTTTCGTTGACGATCTGCTGAGCGTCGAGCGCGCTCAGTGAGAGGGCTGCGAAGAGAGTGGCGACCCACAGGTAGGGAAGGCGTCGGTTCATGACTCGAAGGGACTTTAGCAGGATGCATGCCACTGGCTGCAGGGTCTCTGCCACGGCTACATAGCCCTGTGATACGTTGCCTCGGTCTCAAGCGGCTATGGGATCGACCGACCCGGGAACCGGAGGCCACCTGGCCGAGGCCGCGCCAGCCGAGAGATCGATACCGAGTGCGTGATTCACCCCATCTGCCCCCTGCCAACCTGGCGACCGCCAGGGAGGAGATCACCGATCGCGCCGACACCGTCTGGACGCGCGGACCAGACTCGGCACCCGCCATCGCCCGAATCGTCGCCAAGACACTGAGGGGCCAAGGCGGCCGCGTGGCCATCGTCGACGGCTGTCGCACGCCGTTTGCGAAGAGCGGCACCGACCTGCGCGACATGGATGTGGTCGATCTGGCTGCAGCCGCTGCCGCTGAGTTGATCCAGCGCAACGCCATCGATCCGGCCCAGATCGGACTGTCGGTCTTCGGCTGTGTCGTGCCGGCGCTCAACGCCCCGAACCTCGGACGCGAAGTGGTGTTCCGGGCCGGCCTGCCGATGACGATCCCGGGCACGACGGTCAATCTGGCCTGCGCCTCGTCGAATCGCGCCATCACGTCGGGAGCCGAAGCCATTCTCACCGGCCAGACGGACATGGTGCTGGCAGGGGGCGCCGAGTCCCTGTCCAACGTACCGATCCAGTACTCCAAGAGCGGCGCCCGGCGGCTCCTCGAGTTCAGCCAGGCCAAGAGCCTGGGACAGCGCCTCGGCGTGCTCACGAGGGTGCGACCGCGTGACCTCGTGCCAGTGCCCCCGGCCATCGCCGAATACACGACCGGCAAGTCGATGGGGCAGTCGGCCGAACAGATGGCGCAGGAGAACGACGTCTCGCGCCGGGCCCAGGACGAGATCGCGCTGATGTCCCACCAGCGCGCGGCGGCGGCCGCGGCCGATGGGCGGTTCGAAGGCCAGATAGCGTTGACCTTCCCACGCCCGGGCTACGACCGTGCCGTCGCGGCCGACAACGGCGTGCGCGACGACAGCTCGATGGAGGCGCTGGCCAAGTTGCGGCCGGTCTTCGACAAGCGCTACGGCACCATCACGGCGGGCAACGCCAGTCCCCTGACCGACGGGGGCTCGGCGGTGTTGCTGATGAGCGAGGAGAAAGCAAAGGCCCTGGGCTACGAGCCGCTGGGCTACATCCGCTCGTGGGCTTACGCCTCACTCGATCCCGCGGGTCAGCTCCTGCAGGGCCCGGCCTACGCCGCCCCGGCGGCGCTTGACGCCGCGAGCTTGAAGCTGGCTGACGTCGATCTGGTCGAGATGCACGAGGCCTTCGCCGCGCAGATCGTGTCGAACATGAAGGCTTTCGCCTCGAAGAAGTTTGCGCGCGAAGAGCTCGGCCGCAGCGAGCCGCTCGGAGAGATCGACTTCGAGCGCTTCAACGTCAACGGCGGCTCGATCTCGATCGGCCATCCATTCGGCGCCACCGGCGGCCGGGTCACGATCCAGCTGCTCAACGAGCTCAAGCGCCAGGGACTCAACACCGGGCTGCTCACGGTTTGCGCCGCCGGCGCCGTCGGCTTGGCGATGGTCGTCGAGCGAGGCTAGCTCACTCCACCACGTCTGGCGGGATCGGCGGCGGTGGCGGCGGGAGGCTGCGCGTCATCAGCAGCAGGGTGAGATAGTCG
>JAPUJD010000198.1 GCA_027296385.1 Acidobacteriota bacterium
GCACAGTGGATCTCTACCTCGCAACGTCGAGCCGTGCTGGGACCTTCCTGATGCCCGATCTCGTCTATCGCGACTACGAGAGGGTCCGCCGGTTCTTCGAGGCGCGAGACTTTCGCCTCGGTAGCGTCAAGTTCGAGCCCTACGAGAGCATGGCGCCGGGCATCGTGCTGCGCCAGTTCCCACTGGCCGGCCACCCCTTGCGCCGGCAGGACGCGATCTCGTTGGTCGTCGTCAGCCCGCCGGCCGCGACGAGCTGAGAATGAAGATCGCACCCTCGATCCTGGCGGCCGATTTGGCCGATCTCGTGTCGGCCTTGGCCGTTTGCGAGCAAGGCGGAGCCGACCTGGTACACGTTGACGTGATGGACGGGCATTTCGTACCCAACCTCACCTTCGGTCCTCCCATGGTTCAGGCTCTGGCCCGCCGGACGAGCCTGCCCCTCGACATCCACCTCATGGTGTCGAACCCGGAGAGCCTCTTAGATGAGTACCTTGCGGCGGACCCGGCGATGGTCTCAGTGCATTGGGAGGCGAGCGTCCACGTCGATCGACTGCTGACTCGTATTCGTGACGGAGGGGCTCAGGCGGGAGTGGTGCTCAATCCTGCGACGCCGATCGCCGTGCTGGCAGAGATCTTGCCTGTTCTCGATTTCGTGTTGTTGATGTCAGTCAATCCCGGTTTTGCCGGTCAGCCCTTCGTGCCCTATGTTCTGGACAAGGTCGAGCGGTTGAAACGCCTGATCGCAGAGCGCAGATTGGCCGTCGCGGTCGAACTCGATGGGGGCGTCTCCATCGAGAACATCGCCCGGGTCGCGGCGGCTGGAGTGGACATTTCGGTGGCGGGCTCTGCGATCTACTCAGCCGCAGATCCGGTGGCCACTATCGGCGAGTTGAGAAGGCTCGCGCAGGAGGATTTGGTTTGAGAAGTCTGACCCGCTCACCGCACGCCAGGCGCGTCGCCTGGCTCGTGTGCTGCAGCTTCTGGATCGCCTGCGGCGAAGTGGCCGAAGATCCCATCCTCCGGCTGTCGTCCGAGGAGGCTTTCGCCAAGGGCAAGGAGCTGATGGCGGTCGAGAAGTACGCCCTGGCACGCGAGCACTTCGCTCACGCGTTCCAGACGGCTCCGAATTCCGAGGTCGGTCGCGATTCGTTGCTGCTGCAGGCCGATGCCTACTACCTGAACGGCGGCGAGACCAACTTGATCCGCGCCGAGAGCAAGTACCGGGACTTCCGCAACCGATACCCGACGAGCGAGAAAGGGGCCTACGTCCAGTTCCAGATCGCGGGCAGTCTCGAGCAACGTCGACGCAAGCCGGACCGCGATCAGAGCGAGACGATCAAGGCGATCGCTGCCTACGAGGAACTGCTGACGCTCTATCCCACCAGCGAGTTCTCGAGCGAGGCCGAGAGCGGAATTGCGCGTTTGCGCGTGACTCTGGCGGAGCACGTGTACCTGGTCGCCAGGTACCAGTTCCGGCGCGGGCTCGTGCCGGCGTCGGTCAACCGCCTGGAGAGCCTGGTGGACGAGTATCCAGACTATCCGGAGCTCGACAAGGTGCTGTGCATGCTCGGGCGCGGGTGGCAGCGCCTCGAGCAGACCGAAAAGGCGGCGGCAACGTTTGCACGCTTGCGTAGCGAGTACCCTGGCAGTGAGCCTTGCCGAGGGGTCAAAGAGCTGACGGTCGAAGAGGCGCCGGTCGAAGAGAAGCCAGCCGAGGAGGAGACAGCCTGATGCTTCGCGCGGCTCTCGTTTGCCTGGCCGTCGGGCTGGTGGGCTGTACGACCGTCGGCACACCACGCGCGACGAAGGATGCCACTCCCGCTCAGGATGACCCGGTCGCGACCACCACGGCCGCGCGTTTGGCCGAGCTTCAGCGCCAGGCGGCCATGGCACAGGCGGAGATCAGGTTGTTGCGCCAGAGCCTCGCCGCCCTTCAGGTAGAGGTCGAGCACATGGCGGCTGCGGCTGATGGGGTGCCGCCGCCAGTCACATCCTTCGAGCCGTCGGCGCCAAGCGCGAGCACCTTCGAGTCCAGCGAGCTCGAGCCGGTCCGAGTGGAGCCGCCGCCGGCGCCGACGGTGATCGAGCCCGAGGTGGTCGCCGTTGCGCCCCCGACTGCGGCCCCCACCGCCAGCGCGCGGGTCACCCTGGCGGGGCAGTCGATCTACGACCGGGGCTACACCCTTTACCATCAGGGTCGCTTCATCGACGCAGAGAGCAGCTTCCAGCGTTTCCTGCAGGCGCACTCCGATACTGAGCTGGCCGACAATGCTCAGTTCTGGATCGGTGAGAGCCGCTTCGCGCGCAGCGACTTCATGGGCGCGCTCCTCGCCTTCCAGGAGGTGCTGGACCGGTTCCCGAGCGGCAACAAGACGGCCGACACCCTGCTCAAGGTGGGTGACTGCCTGGTGCGCCTCGACAACGCTGGGGGTGCCGAGCAGCGCTACCACGAAGTCCTGCGGCGCTTCCCCGGTTCGGCTGCGGCAGTGATGGCGGAGGAGCGCCTGGGTCGGTCGAGCGGGGAATAGTTCAAGCTCTACTTGAGAGAAGATAGCGTAAAGGGCGGCATCGCTGAGGTTGGGTTGTACCTTGCGTTCCTCGAACGTGCTGTAGTACCTTGGCTGACATGAAGTGTCGAGTGGTGTTCCTTGCCGTCTCAGTTGGACTGGCGGTGGTGGCTTCTGGGGTCTTGGCCGCACAGCCGCCACGCGACCTCCACCAGGTTGGGGATCACTGGACGGCCTGGGATCCGCCGTCGAGCTTTGAGCCCGGTGCGGACGTATACACCATCGCTCGCGGCGATACGCTGTGGGATCTGGCAGCGCGCTTCTACGGTGACCCCTATCTCTGGCCGCAGCTCTGGGAGCGCAATCAGTACATCCAAGATGCCCATTGGATCTACCCCGGCGATCCGCTCGTCGTCGGTTTCGAGGTGACGCCTCTCGATACTCTGACCGACCTGCAAGATCTGCAAGACGAGACGCTGGAAGAAGAAGACAGGGATGGCTTCGACCGTTCGGTCAGTGCTCCCCAAGTTCTGGGCTCTGAGTCCGATCTCTATTGCTCGGGCTACGTCGCAGCCGAGAATCGGAGATTTCCGCGGCAGATCATCGGTTCTGAGTTCCAGTTCCTGGGCCCGACACTGACGCTGGCGCGCCATCTCCGGCGCACGGGCGAGACCCTCGAGGCTCCGACCGCCAAGGTCGGTTTGACGACCGGCGACATCGTTTACGTCGACGGCGGGCAGGCCGAAGGTCTGCTGCCGGGGACCACCTACATGGCCGTCGAGAGCGGAGACTTGGTGGACCACCCCGCCACTGGCCAGAGGATGGGCCGTTTCTACAGATTCCTCGGGCGCGTACGGATCCTCTCGGTGCAGGAGGACACCGCCATCGCCGAGGTCTCTTCGAGCTGTGCCCCGATTCTCATCGGGGGGTGGCTGGAGCCCTTCGTGGCTCAACCCATTCCCTTGCGCCGGCGCACGCCGATGCGCGGGGTCAACGATCCCGTCTCACGCTCGGCGCTCGACGGCGCTGCCACTATCATCTTGGGTCAAGACGGCGTGATTTCTCTCGGACAGCACAGCGTCGTTCACATCGACAGGGGCGAGAGCGATGATCTCATCCCCGGCGACCTCTTCACGATATATCGCCTGGGGCCCGAAGGGGTGCCGCCCATGGTGCTGGGCGAGCTGGCGGTCTTGGCGGTCCACGAACGCTCGGCGGTGGCGCGAATCCTCGAGGCGCGTTACACGGTGTACGTGGGCGATATCCTCGATCCGAAGTAGTCGGGCAGCTGTTGCCCCGCCTCGACGATACGATGCAATCGCCTACACGGCGGCGCCGCGCTACGCCAGGCCGGCGCTCGTAACCGGACCCACGAGGGTCTCTCCGCCGGCCCCGGAGGTGAGAAGCGTTGCCCAAAGGGCTTCCAGCGTTGTGGTATGGTGTCGTCCTTCCAGATCGGAGAGGACGCGGGGATGAGGAAGGACCTGAACGGCGAGCTACGGGCACTCGTTGGTGAGCTGGTGGATCAGGGACTGACCCTCGGGCAGGCCCGTCGCGAGTTTGAGCGCGAGTTCATCGTTGCCGCGCTACGGTGCCATCAGGGCAACCTGGGCGGCTCGGCCAAGAGCTTGGGCATCCACCGAAACACCCTGCGCAACAAGGTCGGCAATCTCGGTATCGTGGCCGAGGACTACAATCCCAGTCGCCGATCTGGTGCCCGGCGCTAGCAGCCAGCGGCAGAAGTCTGAGGGGGCGCGCGTCATGGGTAACCCCTTGACGCCCGACGGGTCGCGCTCGCAACGCGACCCCGCAGACTTGCGCCAAACTACCCCGCAAGAGTCGCTTGACTCGCCGCTGTGGTATACTGCACATCCTTAGACCGGTTCTCGGTCGTTTGTTGTCTCTTCACTACCAAGCAGACAGAGGGAACTCTGGAGCAACCTATGCGAAAGGTACACAACAGGCGTGTATCGCAGGTGGCCTGGGCCATGCTGCTGTTTCTCGTCGTGGCGTTCGACTCGCCGCCGTCGATGCCGTCGATTCCAACGGATCGTCCGGCACCACCTACGAGAGCCGAGATCGAGGCCCTGACCGAGCTCTCCGAGTGGGTCCTGGGCGGCTCGTCGGCGCCCAGCTTCCGGGCCTTCAGCCAGCGCAGCCTGCGGTCGACCTTGGAAGAGAAGCCGATGGGTTTCGAGCTCTTTCGCGGCTACCACGGGGAGGAGGCTCAGCAGCAGCTTCTCGCCGGCCGACCCTTCGGCGACTTGATCACCGCCACCTCGAGGCGCTACGGGCTGGATCCATTGCTCGTGCTCGCTATGGTCGAGGCAGAGTCGAGCTTTGATCCCAACGCGATCTCGGTCGTGGGGGCCGTTGGATTGATGCAGGTCATGCCGTCGACGGCAGCGCTCTACACCGCGGACGACCCTTTCGACCCGACAGTCAACCTGGACGTCGGTGTTCGCTATATGCGGGCGCTGCTCAAACAGTTCGACGGCGACAGCGCCCTCGCTCTGGCGGCGTACAACGCGGGCCCTGGCAACGTGCTGCGCTACGAAGGCGTACCCCCGTTTCGTGAGACCCGCAGGTATGTCGAGCGGGTGATGGCTCGGTACGTCGACTTCCACCAGAGCATCTGGCAGGAGTCGCTCGACCGCGACTGGTTTCTCTAGCTGCTCGTCGGCTCAGGCGTCGTCGTCAGAGCCCTCGCCACTGTCGCTGCCCTTGATGCTCTTGCGGAAGTTCTTGATGCCCTCACCGAGTCCGCGCCCTAGTTGCGGCAATTTGGCGGCGCCGAAGAGTACGAGCACAATCAGGAAGATGACGAGCAGTTCCTGGAATCCGAACGACATAGAGTTTGGCCTCCGACGATCAGTCTAGCAGAGCCGGTCGTCAGCCGAGGCTGTCGCTGTCATCCACGAAGCTGTCCCACGCCGGCGCCAGCTCGCCCATCAAAGGCGTGGTCTCCGGCAGTCTCTCGAGATGGCGGCGGGCCGCTCGCAGCGAGGGCTCGATCAGCACCAGATGGCGGTTGAAGCCGCGGGCGGCGAAAGCGGCGAAAGTGCCGACGATCTTGAGCGCCCGCTGTGCCGCCGCACGGTGGTAGTCCTCGCGCTCAGGCTGCGGTACCCGGGCCAGGTCGAGTAGGCCTTCCTCCTCCTCCGGCGAGGCGTAGAGACTGTCGTTGAGCAGAGACGCCAGGTCGTACCAGGGGGGGGCCAGGCGCAGATCCTGATGATCGATGACGACCAGGTCGTCGGCGCTGTCGGGCAGGAGGTTGCGCGCCATGAAGTCGCGATGGCAGGGGCGCAAGGGAGCGTCGGCCAGCCGGTCGCAAAGGGCAAAGAGAGCGAGGCTCAGCTCGTCGGCAATCGAGCCCTCACCGCCCAGGCCACGAGGCTCGAGAACGAGATCCCAGCTCTGCTGCACCTCGCGTCGCAGCATGGGTCCGTCGAGCGGCGGGTTGAGCGCGTCGACCTCCGCCAGGTCGAGTCGCGAGATGCCCTCGAGCGGGATCAACGCCTGTTGCCAGTAAGGACCGGCGAGGTGTCCGGCACACACTGCGTCGTAAGCCGTTGCCTCACCGATGTCCTCGAGCAGCATCATGCCGGCGTCGGCGTCCCAGTCGAAGATCTTTGGCACCCGGACTCCGGCCTGGGTCAGCATCCGAGTCGTCAGCACGAAACGCTCTCCTGCGTCTGCGGCATCGGCGGGGTAATGGGCCACGATGGCGGACTCTGTGCCCCCGTGGAGACGCAGGTAGCGCCGCGGAGAGACGTCACCGGCCAGAGGTTGCAGAGTCTCGAAGTGGCACTGGTTTTGCTTAAGCCAGCGACTCACCTGCGCGAGCAACTCCTCCTCCAGCTGGTCTATTTCGGGTGTCATGTCCATCGTTGACAGGTTCGGTGGGGCCAAGAATAATCGACGTGGACAGCCTGAGGGGCGTATCTGTGATGAACGACCGAATGAAACAGCTGGTGGAGACACTCCGGGGAGCGGTGTCGCAGGCTCTGGGGGACTCGCTCGAGGTCGATCAGGCCTTGCGTCGTATCCGGGAGCAGGGCTGGTCCCTCTATCTGGTCGTAGACCGCAAGCATCAAGGCGAAACTCTGGATGCCTACGAGATTGCCTGCGGGAAGCCGCTCCAGAGCAAGGCTCGCTTTCGCATTGACAGCAGCGATCTCAATTTCCTGCGGTCCATCGGTATCGATCCGACCCGGCGGACCCGCCGCCGCGCCGACTCCTGAATCGCGTTCAGGCACTGCTGTCGGCGCCGTTGAGCCAGGCGAAGGCGAGGTTACGGCCGGCCGCGGGGCCGTCTCTCCGGAAGCTGTGGAGCTCCGACTGGCAGCGAGTACAGGTTTTCACGACCTCGATACGATCGACGCCGGCGTGTCGGAGTTGCCGCTCGACGCCGGCGACGAGATCCAGGTGTGGATCGTCGGCCAGCGGGGCTCGGTTCACAACGTCAGCTCCGTGGCTGGCAGCGGCCACGCGGTCTGCGACCTCGGGTCCCACCTCGTAGCAGCAAGGCCCGATCGCAGGACCGATCCAGGCGGTCGGCGAACCGGCTCCGTCGACTAGCTCTGCAACAGCCCGGGCCACTACCCCGGCGACAATGCCGCGCCAGCCGGCGTGCACGACGCCGATCCGTCCGGCTCCCACGAGGACGATCGGGACGCAGTCGGCGGTCGAAACCGCAAGTGCCAAGTCGCGGCGATCGGTCGTCAGCGCGTCGGCCTCACCGCAGCAGCCGACCCGAGCCTCCAGAGAGTCGGCGCCGTGGACCTGACGCAGCCAGGCGACCGGCCGCTCGATGCCTGTCACGAGCCGCAGGATCTCCTGCCGATGGCGGATTTCTCCGCGGCCGACAAAGGCTACTCCGGCCGCTCGTCCGTCCAGGCGCCACACGGGATATCCGGCGACCACCTCAGGCTGCTGCATAGACCCTCTCCATTACCCGGATTCTAGCTCGCGGCCGGTAGCCGCTACCCGACTCGGCGGAGATTCTCGGCACACTGCTTGTATGCTTGCTGCCGTGATCCAGTTCCTCCGTGTCAGCAAGCGATTTGCGGCTGGACCTCTCGCGCTGGACGAGGTTACATTCGAGGTCGGCTGTGGGGAGTTCGTCTTTCTCACTGGCGACAGCGGCGCGGGTAAGACGACGCTGTTGAGTCTGATCTACCGGGCGGTTTTGCCGACCTCGGGCAGCGTGCTCGTCAACGGCCGAAACGTCGGCTCGATTCCGCGCAAGAAGGTTCCGTACTTGAGACGGACGATCGGGATCGTGTTCCAGGACTCGCGCCTGATCCGGCGCAAGACCGTCTACGAGAACGTCGCCTACTTGCCGCGCATTCTGGGCTATAGCGCCGATCGGCAACGCGAGGTCGCGTTGGACGTCCTCGAGCGCGTGGGGCTGGCCGAGCGGGCGAGCGCTTTCCCAGCTCAGCTCTCGGGCGGTGAGCAGCAGCGGGTGGCGATCGCCCGGGCGCTGGCCAACGACCCGGCGGTCCTGCTGGCGGACGAGCCGACCGGAAACCTTGATCCGGATCTCTCGCAGCGAATCTTCCGGCTCTTTGTCGATGCGCATCGCCGCGGCACGACCGTCGTCGTCGCGACCCACGACCCCCAGGCGATCAGCAGCTTTCCGGCTCGTGTCCTGCGCCTGAGCCAAGGGCACCTCGTCGAGGATTCCTCCCGCGAGAAGACCGCGCCGCCAGTCGACGGAGTGACGGTTCGATGACCTGGCTACAGGCGATTGCCTACTTCGTCGGCGAGGCGCTGCTTAGCCTTCGGCGCGGTTGGCGGGTCGGCCTGCTAGCCATCCTGACCATCGCGGTGAGCCTGTTTCTGGGTGGCCTCTTCGCTCTCGTCAGCCACAACTTGCGCGGCCAACTCGAAGCGTGGCGGGGAGAAGCCCGGATCGTCGTCTACTTCAGCGCCGATGCCAGCCAGGAGCTGCTGATAGAGGCCCGCGGTGAGTTGGCGGCGCTGTCGTGGGTCGAGGCGGTCGAGCTGGTCACTCTGGCCGACGCGCGGGAGAGGTTCGGACAGGCCTTTCCGGACCTGGTCGATGTTCTCGACGACCCCGACGCCGATCCGCTCCCTCCTTCCCTCGAGGTCCGGCTGGTGGAATCGGTTCGCGTCGCGCCCCTGAGCGAGACTCGCCACGAGTGGCTCTCCGGCCTCGACGGTGCCGAGTGGGTGGACGATGACCGTGTTTGGCTCGATCGCCTGGAAAGCATCGTGCGCGCTGGCCGGGTCGTGGGCTGGGGGCTGGGAGGCCTCCTGCTGGCAGCAGCGATCTTCACGATCTCGAGCGTGATCCGTCTCACGGCCTATCGGTACCGCGACGAGATCGCCGTCATGCGCCAGATCGGGGCCACCGAGCTGCTCATTCGCTGTCCTTTCTACTTGGAGGGGTTTCTGCAGGGGCTGGCAGGCGGTCTGCTGGCAATGGCGGGCCTGTGGCTGGTGTATGCGGGCTTGGGACCGGATGCGCCGGCTCAGGCCGTCAGAGAAGCTCTCATCGGTAAGTTCCTGCCAGCCTCGTCGGTCCTCGCGTTCTTGGCGCTTGGCGCCCTGGCTGGCGGTGTGGGCGCGATTTTCTCCTTGCGGCGCGAATTCGTCGAGCTTGATCCAGGCATCGACTGAAGCCTGGCCCCACAGCTCTGCTACGGGTTGGGCGAGAAGAAAGCGCTCCGCCGATGCGGCGGAGCCCTGGAGGTAAGCAGGAAGGTCCTCAGCCCAGGCTGATGACAACGACCGCGCGGCGGTTCTGGGCCCGGCCATCGGCCGTGTCGTTGCTGTCGACCGGCTCGTGGGAGCC
>JAPUJD010000199.1 GCA_027296385.1 Acidobacteriota bacterium
CGCCGGCGCACCTCGCCCACGAGCTCAAGCATCAGCCCGTCCTTCGTCGACTTGCAGCCGGCGCCGCGAGATTCCCCGCAGGCCGAGGTAGCCGACCAGCCCCACGGGCCCGAAGAGGAAAGTGAGCACCAGGCAGGGCACTACGAGCAAGTGATGGATCTTCTCGCGCTGGGCGTCTCGTACTTCCCAGGCGCCGATGAACAAATCGAAGGCTAGATAGTGGACCCAACCCGCGAGAAGCAACCACGGGTTCGAGAACAAGGTCGAGACCTCCGAGAGTGAGTCGTAGCCGCCGCCGGTGGTTGTGCCCCAATGATTTACGATGAGCCAGAGGTAGACCAGCCCAAGGAGCCCGGGTAGGACGACTGCGCTGATCAGCCGGGAGCTCCAGCGCCAACGCGGAAGCAGAATGAGGAGCAACCAACCCGGCAAGACGGCACGGGTTGCGACGGTGAAAAGAGTCTCAGGCTCCACAGCGCCTCCAGTCTAGCCGGCGTTCCCCGACGCCGGCTTCGAACCGATCGTCCCAGGGCGCCAACATATCAGGGCGGTGCGCTCTACCCGACACGCGTCACGAAGTGGGCCTCGCCCTCGAACACCCCCCCACTGAAGTGCCGCCACTGAAGTGCCAGGCCGGTCAATAGCGTCTGCGCAGCCGCAGACAGTTCGGCTCGCGGGTGGTGCTGAAGATCTCGCGCAGCAGCGCGGCGTAGGGACTGTCGGCGGCGCGCTTGCCGTTGATGGTCTCGACGTCCAGCGCCTTGAGGGGCTGGAAGTGGCGCGTCAGCAAGACCCTGAGGAAGTCGAAGTAGCGCGACAGGTGGGGGTGGTCGCCGTCGACGGCGATCTCGAGCTCGGCGGCGTGGCGTCGGGAGACGACCACGCAGCGCCCGCCGTCGAAGACCAGATGGTTGGAGGGCAGGCGGGCTGGCCACCGGCCGCGCCACGCGTCCACTCCGAGGCCGCAGGGGGCCGCCGGGTCGATTGCGCTCAGCCAGTAGATCTCGTCCTGCGGCAGGCCCTCGGACAGCCGCCGCCAGGCGCTCTGGGAGAGAAACTGGGGGCCGGCCAGGTCGGCGAAGAAATGGCCTGCCACGACCTCGCCGGAGAGCTCCATCAACCGCAAGCTGCGGAAGATACGCGACCAGTGGAAGCCCGGGAGCTCGCGGCCGAGCAGCTCGCGGAAGAGGATGCCGTAACGTGCGAGCAGCAGTCGCGCGCGATCCTTGCCCAGCTCCTCGGCCTCGAGCGCATCGCTCGGAGGGTCGAGCGGCGGCAGCGCGAACCAGTCGCCGCCGAACGGGCGCGCCGCGCGCCAGCGGTCGAAAGCGCGGCGCTTCGATGAGTGGCGGGAGCGTTGGCGTGCGGGCTCTCGTTGTGCGACCTTGAACCGACTCTGGATTCCGCGCCGCACGGCGGTGAACTGGGAGTTGCTCGCCCTGCCGTCCCATACCGCCTGCCAGAGGCCGTCGGTGAGCTGATCGCTCGGCAAGCTGCCGCTCCCCAGCAGTTCTTCGAACGACCTGCGTCGGCCGTTGGCAAGCTCCGCGGCGAGCGGCGCCGGGAGCTCGGTCGCGGCCTCTGTGACGCGAAGCTCGCGCTCCTCGGGGAAGGCGAAGGTCAGGCGCTCGCGCCCGGCGCCGAGCCACTCGAGAGCGCTCTCCTGGAGCACGGAATCGAGCCAGGCGGGGTAGTAGGGCTCGAGCCGGGCCGGCAGGAGGTCGGACTCCCAGCTCGCCGCCGGTGCCGGATAGAGCAGCAGCCCCTCGAGCGCCGCCTGCAGGCCCTCGATGCCGTCGCCGCGCGTGACCAGACCCTGTTCGGCCGCCAGCAGGAGCGGTAACTGGTCGAGTGGCAGGGTCTCGAAGGACGGGCGGGCAGCCGCGCGCAGCAGACGCAGTAGACGCTCGAGGTTCTCGGCGTCGCAGACCTCTTCGCGTTCGTCATCGCGACGGAACTGGTCGACGACGAGCTGCTCCTCCTCGACCAACCGGCCGAGCGCCGCGTCGAGGGCCTCGGCGTCGAGTCCGAAGGTCGCGCCGACGCGCTCGGGCGCGACCGGTCCGTAGAAGCGCAGCCACTCACCCAGGAACTCGGCCAGCCGCTCGCTGGCGCTCCAGTCGTCGTCCGCGACTCTCTTTTCCACGAGCTGTCGGGCGGCCGCCAGAAGCTCGGCGCCGGCTGGGGTGTCGGGGGCCGAGAGCCGCCGCAGCTCGACGTCTTCGAGGCTCAGCCCGAGGCCGCGCAGGACTCGCGGCAAGCGCTCTACGGCGCAGACCCAGCGCACATTGGATGAACGTTCGACGACACAGGCGCGTGACTCGAGGCTGGCGAGGAGCTCGGCGGTGTCCCCGTCTGCCGACTGGCGACGGTGGGTAGTGAGCAGTGCGTCGAGCTCGGGCAGCGGCAGTGCCAGCCGCTCGTCGAGCCAGGCCAGAAGATCGTCGGCCGCCGTCGGCGCGTAGCCGGGGAAGGTGCGCTGGAGCTTGCGCTCGAAGGTGTCGAGCAGCGCCCCGGGCAGGCGGGGTCGGAGCTGCGACGAGAAGACGAGCTCCTGGAGCAGCGTCCGGCTCAGCCCAGCGCCCGCGCGCTCGGGCTCGTCGTCTTCGTACATCAAGCGATTGGTCTGCTGCCAGACGAGCGTCGCGGCAAACGGCGAGGGTGCCGTCGTGGTGGTCTCGGAGACGGCGATGGTGCCGGCGGCGAGCTCGTCGAGCACCTGTTTCGTCGCCGCCAGGTCGAAGGTATCCTGCAGGCACGAGCGCCAGGTCTCGACCACGATCGGGAAGTCCTCGTACTGCGAGACCCTCTCGAGGAGCTTCTTCGAGCGTTGGCGGGTGAGCCACAGTGGGACCCGCCGCTTGGCGTTCGAGCGCGGCAGGAGCAGCGCGCGACCGGCATTCTCGCGAAAGAGGCCGCCGAAGAGGCCGGTGTGCTGTAGGCGGCGCCGCAGCAAGCTCTCCAGATTGTCCGGCCGTACCCTCTCGAGGAGCTCGCTGGCCACCATGTCCGGCTGCAGGCCGATCAGGATGCAGTCGTTCTCGGCCTCGATCACCAGTGGGAGGTCGCTGCGCTCGCTCCAGGCGGCGGCCAGGGCGATGGCCAGCGGCCGGTTGACCCGCCCGCCCCAGCCGGTGTGGAGAATCGCTTGCCGGCCCCCCGCCTGCTCCGCAGGGTCCTGGCAGTACTCGATCACCAGGTGACGGCGGTGGGGCAGGGCGATGCCGGTGGTCTCGCGCTGGCGTTCGAGTAGGTCGACCAGCAGGGTCGCGGCCGTCGGGCTCATGGCGGACTGCTCTGCGAGCAACTCGATCAGGCGGCGGCGTCCGTCCTTGCCGGCGAGCAGGCCTTCGGCGGTCTCGAGGAAGTCGCCCAGGCGCGCGGAGAGAAAGAAACTGCGATTGCGCGAGTCGGCGCGCCAGAAGGGCGTCATGGCGGCGGTGCGGTGGGCCGGCGAGACCAGCACGTCGCTGTGGGTGATGCGCCGCACTCGCCAGTTCTGGGCGCCGAGACTGAAGGTGTCGCCCAGCTTGCGCTCCCAGACGAACTCTTCGTCGAGCTCGCCGATCCGGGCCATCGAGTCGGCTAGTCGAAGCTGGTAGTAGCCGCGGTCGGGAATCGTGCCGCCCGACACGTAGACCGCCCAGGCCGTGCCGCTGCGCCCCGCGACGGTGTTGGCGACGCGATCGATGGTCAGGCGCGGCGCCAGCTCCCGGATCCGGCTGTCGGCATAGCGGCCGGCGAGCATCTCGAGCACCAGGTCGAACTGCCGCCGGCTCAGCCGGTGGTAGGGATAGCTCGCGCGCAGGGAGGTGTAGAGCGCGTCGACGTCCCAAGTCTCGGCGGCAACCATCGACAGGATGATCTGGGCCAGCACGTCGAGCGCGCCCTCGACCGGCACGGTGGCCTCGATCTCTCCCGCCAGCACGCAGCGGGCGACCACCGCGGCCGTCAGCAGGTCGCGCTCGAAGAGTGGATAGAGCCGCCCGCGGCTGACCGCGCCGACGGCGTGGCCGGCGCGACCCAGGCGCTGGATCGCCGCGGCGATGGTCGGCGGCGTCTGGACCAGCGCCACCTCGTCGAGGGCGCCGATGTCGATCCCGAGCTCGAGCGAGTTGGTGGCGACGATGGCCTCGAGCTCGCCCGCCTTGAGCCGCTGCTCGACGACCTGGCGCAGCTCGCGCGACAGCGAGCCGTGGTGGGAGTAGACGAGATTGCGCCCGGCGGCCTCGTTGAGCAGCCGGGTCAGGCGCTCGGTCGAGCGCCGGCTGTTGGCGAAGACGAGGGTCGAGCGATTGCGCTCGATGCGGCCCAGGAGCTCGCGGGCCAGGCTCTCCCAGGCGTTCTCGTCCCTTTCGCCGGCGGTCGCCTCGGTGGTGTCGGCGAGCTGCGCCCCGGCGACGTCGACCGTCAGGTCGTAGCGCTTGGCCGCGCTCGAGGTGACGATCGCCACCTGCCGCGGGCGGTACTCGGCCTCGGCGCCGCGCTCGTCGAGCGGCCGCATCTCGTAGCCGCCGATGAAGCGCGCGATGGTCTCGAGCGGTCGGGCCGTGGCGGAGAGGGCGAGGCGCTGAAACTCGCCGGCCAGCGGTACCAACCGGTCGACCGCGGTCACCCAATGGGTGCCGCGCTTGGAGCCGGCGGCGGCGTGGATCTCGTCGAAGATCACCGACTGGATGCCCCCGAGCATCGAGCGCCCGCCTCGCGAGGTGAGCAGGATGTTGAGGCTCTCCGGCGTCGTGATGAGAATCTCGGGCGGCCGGCGCACCATGCGCCGGCGCTGTGAGCTCGAGGTGTCGCCGCTACGGGTCGCGACGCGCACGGCCTCGTGCGCGGAACCGGCAGCGTCGAAGGCGCGCTCGAGCTCGGCGAGAGGCCCGAGCAGATTGCGCTCGATGTCGTTGTTGAGCGCCTTCAACGGCGACACGTAGAGCACCCGGACCCGGCCTCCCGGCCACTCGCCCGTCAGCAGCTGGTGCAACGCCCAGAGGAAGGCGGTGAGCGTCTTGCCGGTCCCGGTCGGGGCGCTGACCAGAACGTGCTCGCCGCGGGCGATGCGCGGCCAGGCGGCCGCCTGGACGTCGGTCGGGGTGCCCAGGCGGTCCGCGAACCACTGGCGGATCAACGGATGAAAGACGTCGAGAGAGCTGTCCGGGGCGGCCATGGGCGGAAACGCAATCTATCGCAGTGCCCAGGGCCAGGGTCCGGGAGCAGGCGTTAGAGAGGCCGCCATGCCCGAGCTGCCGGAGAGCGAGCTATCCCTGTCGCCGCAACACGAGGCTGATCTCTCGCCCGTCGATGGTACCCCGGCCGATCAGGCCGACCTGGCGCAGCTTGACGTCGAAGCGTAGAACACCGATGTCGATCGGCATCTCGAAGGATAAAGAGGGCCGCTCGACCGACAGGTTCTGCGTTTCGAATCCCTCGACCGCAATCGCCCAACCGCCCTCGGAAGGCTGGCTGAAAGTAGCCTTCAGCGGGTAGCTCCATTCGGCGAGTCCCATCGTCCCCTCCCAGACGCCAGCCAGCTGGGCGCCCTCGTCACCCGTCACGAGCCTCGCCCCCTCGAGGACGAAGGCCAGGACGGGATCTCGGCCTGCCCGATAGTCCTGAAACGTTGGCGTGACCGGGAAGTGGACGGGAAGGGTCATACGATCGTCCTTGGGATGCGCCTGCCAGTAGAGAGTCGAAACGCGCAGGGTGAGCCCTGTTTCGGGCAGGAGGATCTTGCGCGAGTCACCGTAGCTGTTGGGCTTGCCGCCCATCGGTTCCCCGGCGAAGAGGACCGGTGTATGACGTTCCAGATCGAGTGCGAACAGGGTCGCGGCCGAGAAGGTAGCGCGGTCGGTCAGCACGTACAGGTTGCCGATCTCCATGAGCCTCTCGGCCCGAATTAGCGCGTGCAGCAACGGGCGGGTCAACGAATGGTCGCCGCCGTGGCACCCTCGCAGGTCGATCACAGCCTGACCGATGTCGGGATCGGCCATCGTCGAGGCAAAGCGTCGCGCGAAGTCGGCAAGCGTCTCGTCGTCTTCGTTCTCGATCACGTCGAATTTCACGTAGACGAAGCCGTCGGCCTCGAGACGCTCGAGCCAGAAGTTGCGGTGGCGTGGCTCGAGATACAAGGGCAGCTCACTGGTGCGGACGTCGACCCAGTCGACGGCGTGGCCGCGCTCGACCCTTGTCAGCTCCAAGGTCGTCCGCTCGCCGAGCTCGTTCGCGACTTCGAAACGGGCTACATCGCGTTCTCCCGTCAGCCCCAGAGCGTGCAGGACCTCGGGCATCACCAACCGTGCCGGAAGATGGTCCTTTACCGTGTGCTCGTTGTCGTGATGGATGACTTCCGAGACGAGGGCCATGGCCTCGTCCACCGGGCGGTTGCCGATGCGCACGACGCGCGAGCCGAGCACATCGCGATACCGACGATCTGCTCGCTGGACGAAGAGGCCCTCCGGGTAGAG
>JAPUJD010000002.1 GCA_027296385.1 Acidobacteriota bacterium
CACCCTGGCCGAAGGGCGATGCGTAGAAGCCTGACTTACTTCTGGCGCCCACATCTGGCGCTCGTCCTCGGCGCTGCCGTCACCACCGCCGTGCTGACGAGCCTACCGGCAATCTCGACCACGAAAACGCTGTGGCGATCACCGATCTTCTGCTCGAGCTCCGTGAGGAGTCCGGAACGCTGCTGGTCGTCGTCACTCATAGCACCGCGGTCGCCGGACGCATCGGGCGCCAGGTCACCCTGGCCGAAGGGCGATGCGTAGAAGCCTGACTTACTTCTGGCGCCCACATCTGGCGCTCGTCCTCGGCGCTGCCGTCACCACCGCCGTGCTGACGGGCGCGCTCATTGTCGGCGACTCGTTGCGCGGCAGCTTGCGCGACCTGGCCCTCGATCGCCTTGGACGGGTCGACTGGGCGCTGGCGGCCGAGCGACCGTTCCGCCAATCGCTGGCCGATGATCTGGCTGCGCGCCAGCGTGGAGAGAAACCGGTCGGGGTCCTCACTCTACGCGCCTCGGCCACCGCCGAGGAGAGCGGAGCACGCGCTTCCAAGGTGACCTTGTGGGGGGTCGACGGCTCGTTCTTCCGGCTCCACGGCGATACCACGTCGATCGACCTCGCGACCCGCTCCGGCGCCTTTCCCACCGCTGCTGTGAGCCGTGCGCTGGCCAGCGAACTCGGGGTCGGGCCGGGCTCGGATCTGGTGCTCGCCTTCGAGCGGCCCAGCGACTTTTCCCGCGAGACCCTCGTCGGTCGCGAGGAGAGTCTCGAAACGGTAGGGGTCTTGCGCGTGACCGTGAGTACCGTGGTGCCCGACCGTGGTCTCGGCGGCTTCGCTCTCGAGCCGAGTCAGGCCCGGCCGCTCAACGTCTTTGTCGACCTCGGGCGGCTCCAGCGAGTGACGCTCGGGCGCGGAGTGCGCAAGGTCAACGTGCTCCTCGGCCCTGTTGCCGCCGGCGATCGGCCCACGGTCGAAGACGTTGAAGGCAATCTGAACCAAGTCCTACGCCTCGAGGACCTCGGCCTGATTCTGAAGCGTCACGGTGCCGTGCTCAGCCTCCAGAGCGAGCAGTTCGTCATAGACGACCTTCGAGCTCGAGCTGCGTTGGCCGTCGCCCGCGAGCTCGGCATCCCGGCCCAGCCGGTTCTCACCCACATCGCCAACTCGATCTCGATCGGCGAGCGCAGTATTCCCTACTCCACCATCACCGCGCTCGATCCTCCTACGGCGAGGGCGCTCGGTAGCTTTCGTCTGCTCGACGGGCAGAACGCTCCTCGACTGGCAACGGACGAGATTCTCCTCAACCGCTGGGCGGCCGAGGACCTCGGTGCGGTGGTCGGTGATCCCGTCGAGATCGTCTACTACGCTCTCGGGCTCCGTGACGAGCTGACCACCGAGAGTCGCAGCCTGCGGCTACGCGGGATCGTCGAGATGGCGGGCATCCCACTCGACCCCCATCTCACGCCGGAGTTTCCGGGCATCCAGGATGCGGCGGATATCTCGGCCTGGGATCCGCCCTTTCCCGTCGACCTCGACCGCATCCGGCCGCGCGACGAGGAGTACTGGGATCTCCATCGGGCGGCGCCCAAGGCCTTCGTCAGCGCCGAGCTGGGACGCGAGCTCTGGAGCACCCGTTTCGGCAGCCTGACCTCGCTGCGGCTAGCCCCCGCCCCTGACGGCACGGCACCGGCGGCGATCGAGGACGGCCTCAGACGGCGGATCGCTCCTCGCGCCGCCGGCCTGGTCCTGCGGCCGCTACGCGAGGAGGCCCTGCGTGCCGCGCGGGGGGCGACGGATTTTGCCGGCCTGTTTCTCGGCCTGAGTCTATTTCTCATCGTCTCGGCTGCACTGCTCGCCGGGCTGCTCTTTCGCCTCGGCGTGGAGCAGCGTTCGGCGGAGCTCGGCCTGCTACGGGCGACCGGATTTCCACTGCGCTCGGTGCGCCGGCGCTTCCTCGCCGAGGGGTTACTGCTCGCTGCTCTCGGCGCCGTGCTCGGACTGGGCGGCGGCGCGGCCTACGCCTGGGTGTTGCTCGCCGGGCTTCGCACCTGGTGGCTTCCGGCGATCGGCGAGCCGGTGCTCTTCTTGCACGTCGCACCGACCTCGCTGGCGCTTGGCGGCGTGATCTCGATGGCCGTCGTCGGCCTGGCCATCGCCGGCGCCCTGCGCCACCTCAAGGCGGTACCGATCGTGTCTCTTCTGGCCGGTGAGATCGCGCCGGCTAACCCTGACGCGCGGCCTTCGCGGCGCGCACTGTGGATGGGCAGCATGGCGCTGGTCGTCGCCGGCGGGCTGTCGATCGCAGCCCTGACGGCGGATGCTCACACGGCGGCCGGCCTTGCCTTCGGCGTCGGTGCCACGCTGCTGGTCGGCGGCGTCGCTCTGTTCTCCCACTTCTCCGGTCATCCCACCAGGCGGGCCAACGGCCTCGGACGGGGCGGCCGGGCGGCGATGGCGCTGCGCAGCAGCGGCCGCAATCAGGCCCGCAGCCGGCTCTGCGTCGCGTTGATGGCCTGTGCCAGCTTTGTCATCGTCGTCGTCGCCGCCAACCGCGTCCACAGCGAGATCGACGTCGCCGAGCGCACCTCGGGCGCTGGCGGCTTCACGCTGGTGGCCGAGACCGACGTGCCGCTCTACAGCGACCTCGGGCGCGAGAGCCCCGCTGCGGCCGCGATCCTCGGCGCCGCTCAGGTGGTTCCTTTTCGCCTCCTGCCGGGTGAGGACGTGAGCTGCTTGAATCTCTACCAGCCGGAACGGCCGCGGATTCTCGGCGCTCCGGTCGAGATGGTGGCGCGGGGCGGCTTCAGCTTCCAGCAGACGAGCATGCCACGCGACAACCCGTGGCAGCTCCTCGAAGAGGACCTCGGTGCCGGAGTCGTGCCGGCGATCGGTGACTACAACTCGGTACTCTGGATCCTGCATTCCGGCCTTGGAGAGGATCTGGTGGTCGAGAACGAGCGCGGCGAGCCCGTTCGCCTGCGCTTCGTCGCCTTGCTGACCAAGAGCCTGTTCCAGAGCGAGATCGTGATCTCCGAGGCCAACTTTCAGCGCCACTTCCCCAGCCGCACTGGCTATTCCTACTTCCTTCTCGACCCCGAGCCCACTCGCGCCGCCGAGGTCGCGGCCGGCCTCGAAAGCGAGCTCGTGCGGCTCGGCTTCGACGCCGTGGCGACCAAGGACCGTTTGGCCGCTTTCCAAGCGGTGGAGAACACCTATCTCTCGACCTTTCAGACGCTCGGCGGCCTCGGCCTGCTCCTCGGGACCCTGGGGATGGGGGTCATCCTGTTGCGCAACGTGCTCGAACGCCGCTCCGAGCTCGCCGCGTTGAGGGCTCTCGGCTTCCGCCGCAGCCACCTGCGCGGCATGGTCCTCATGGAGAACGCCTTCCTGCTCTTGGTGGGTCTTGCCCTCGGCGCAGCGGCCGGTGGTGCCACTGCCGCTCCCCGCCTGGTCGCCGCGGGTCAGGATCTGCCGTGGCTCACGCTCTCCCTCACGCTGGCATCGGTCTTCGCCGTCGGCATGCTAGCCAGCACTTTCGCTTCGCGCGCCGTCACCCGCTTGCCACTCCTGGCGTCGCTGCAGGCTAAGTAGAGCGGCGGCGCCACCACTGAGTGGCGAGGAACCCGCCGGCGAGGAATGCGCCGGCGAGGTTCCACCAGGCCACGGTATCGCCGGGGACGCCCTGTGGCGGCAACAGGATCGCCACCGCGGCCACGGCGAGCGTCGCCCGCCCTGCCGGAGCCAGGGGCCGCAGCCAGTGGCCGCCCAGCGCCGCCGCCAGCGGCACGATGCCGGCCACGGCGACGATCACGGCCCGAGCGACCGCCGCCAATGAGGCCGGCGTACCGTCCGGCGACAGCATCAAGAGCGCGGGCCGGTAGACGAAGAGAAACGGCAGGGCGAAGCCGACGAGGGCGAAGCGCAGAGCGGCGAAGCTGGTGGGAATGAGCTTGGAGCCGGCGATTGAGCCGGCCGTGTAGGCCGCCAAGGCCACCGGCGGCGTCACCATCGACATCATGCCGAAGTAGAAGATGAACAGATGAGCCGCCAAGGGCACGATGCCGAGCCCGTTCAAAGCCGGTCCGATCAGGGTCGCCATCAGCAGGTAACAGACCGCCGACGGCAGTCCCATGCCCAGAATGATCGACGAGACCATGATGAGCCCCAGTGCGGCCAGCAGATTGCCCTGCCCCAACGCCAGGATCAGCGCCGGCAGGCGAGTGCCGACACCGGTCAAGGTGACGACGCCGATCACCACGCCGACGCAGGCGGTGGCGGCGATGAGCGGCACGGTGGCTCGCGCGGCGCGAGTGCAGACCTCGGACCACTGGCGTGGACCGACGCGGGTCCGCGAGCTGACTGAGGCCAGGAGCCACGCCGTAGCCAGGGCTCCGGTGACGGCGCGAAACACGCTGAAGCCCGCCAGCAGCAGCGCGATCAGCGCGCCGAGCCCGGCGACGAAGACCAGGACCTCCGGGCTCAGGATTCGTGTCTCAGAGGCCTCGTCCGTGCCTTCCTCGACCCGGCCGACCAAGCCGCTGCGACGGGAGTAGAAGTGCACCAGCAGCAAGAGCGAAAGATAGTAGAGAATCGCCGGGACCAGGGCGGCGCGGACGATCTCCAGATAGGTCACCGCGGGCTCGATCAACTCGAGCATCATGTAGGCTCCGGCACCCATCACCGGCGGCACCAGGGCACCGCCGGAGCTCGCCGCAGCCTCGATGCCGGCCGCGATCTCCCGGCGGAATCCGGCGCCGCGCATCATCGGGATGGTGAAAGTGCCGGTGGTCGCGGTGTTGGCCACCGCGCTGCCGGACAGCGAGCCCATCAGGCCGCTCGACAAGACGGCCACTTTGGCCGGCCCGCCCACGCTGCGACGAAACAGGCGCCGGGTCAGCGTGACAATCGCTCTCGTCGTTCCGGTGGCCTCGAGCAGGGCGCCGAAGAGGACGAAGAGGAAAACGTAGGTGAACATCACCCTCAGCGCGATGCCGAAGACGCCCTGCCCATGAAGGAAGACCTGCGCGGCGAGGCGGCTAAGGTCATACCCGCGATGCGGTAGTAGCCAGGCGGGAAGCGAGGGTCCGGCGAAACCGTAGAGCAGGAAGACCATGGCCAGAATCGGCAAGGCCCAGCCCACGGCCCGGCGCGCGGCCTCGAGAACCAGCAGCAGACCAACCATTGCGAGCGCGATGTCGAGCGGATGCTCCAGACCGGCACGCTCGCCCAGGGCGCGCCCACCCAACCACCAACGGGAGAAGAGGGGCTCGGTCTGGACGGCGATGTAGCCAAAGACCAGCCCGCTCGCCAGCGCCAGGGCCAGATCGGCGAGAACGCTGCGCCGCTCGCTCCTCTCCCGCAGGAAGCCGAGCATCACCCCCAGGCCGGCGAAGACGGCGAGCTGAGTCTGCGGCCGCAGGGTCGGGTAGTTGACCTGGACGAGGGTGAAGACCGGCAGCAGCAGAGCGCAGCCTCGCGCCAGTGCCCGACCGACCCCCGTGACCGTCATTCGTCGGCCGCGTCGTCCTGCGGCCAGATACCGATCTCGCGATAGAAACGCTCCGCCCCCGGGTGGAACGGTATGCCAGTGTTCCTAGCTGCGTTGGCGGCGTTGATCGCCCGACCGGCAGGGTGGCGCTCGACGACTCGCTCGCGCCCCTGGTAGAGGATCCGTGTGACCTGATAGACCAGCTCTTCATCGACGGCCGCGTCTGTGATGAGGTGCATCGAACCTACGTTCAGGCCTTCGAAGTCCTCCTCTTGGCGCGGGTACGTTCCAGCCGGCACCGTCGCCGGGGCGAAGAACGGATAGGTCGCGACGAGCTCGTCGCGCGCCGCCGTCTCGAAGGGCAGAAACAGCACCTCCTGCGTGGTGGCAATCTGGGTAATGGAAGCGGTCGGAATCGCGCCACCCAGGAAGGCCGCGGCCGCCGCTCCGTCGGCCAGCAGATCCACCGCCCCCGCCTGCGTCTGGTTGAGCGCGGTGAAGTCGTCGTAGGTCACTCCGTGCACCGCCAGAATCGGCCGCAGGAAGTACTCGAAGCCCGCCCCGGCCGGACCGACGACGACACGCCGACCGCGCAGCTCGGCGATCGACGCGATCCCGGCTCCGCGGGGAGCGACGAAAAAGGCGACGTTTGGAGCCAGGGTCATGACGCTGCGCACCTCGTGGGCTTGCTCCCAACCCTCGCTGCCACGAAGGGCAAAATACGAGATCGCGGCATTGGCCAGCGCGAAGTCGAGCTCGCCGCGGGCCAAGCGCCTGATGTTCTCCTGGCTACCCTTGGTGGCTTCGGCCGTCACCTGCCATCCTCGATCGCTGCCGGCGGTGTTGAGCACCTCGCTCAGCGCCCCACCGACAACGAAAAAAGCGCCGCCTGGCGGTGCGGTGCCGATGCTCAAGAAACGAGTCGCCGCGCGCTCCTCGGACGGCCCGCACGCGGTCAGCGAGAGGGACAGGGTGACCAAGGAGAGGACTGTGAGCAGGACAACAACTGGACGAGACATCGCGGCAGTTTAGCAGCCTCTGGCAGCCCTAACCGGCAGCCAGGGGAAGCTCGAAGAGCGCCGCCTCGCGATGGTTGCGCAGCAGCAGGTAGCGCCCCACCAGGGCCGGGGAGTTCCAGGTCTTGTCGTCGAAGGCCCTGAAGCGTCCGAGCTCCCGGTGCTCGTCCGGATTGGGCTCGAGCAGCACGACCTCGCCCTTCTCCGACTGCACGAGGAGCAGATCGTCGACGAGGATGACCTGGCCGTGCCCGTAGCGCCCACGCTTCCAGCACCGTTCGCCGGTCGCGGGGTCGAGGCACACCAGCACGCCATCGTCGAGGCCGTAGACGAAGCCCTCGTGGAGCACGACATTGGTGAACTTGGCCTTGAGGCGCGGACTCTCCCATACGAGGCTCGCGGTGAAGCCGGTCCCATCGCGCTCGATCCGCAGCATTCTGCTGCCCTCGCCGTAGCCGCTCGATACCAGCAGCCGATCGTCACCCACCACCAGCGGCTGGGCGACGTTGGGCTGGCGAAACGACCACGGGTAGCTCCACAGCATCCGGCCCGTGCCGACGTCGTGACCGGCGACCGAGGCCCGATTGAAGATGACGATCTGAAGGGTGCCGGCGAGGGTCGCGCTCATCGGTGAGGAGTAACCGACCCGGTCGCTGCCAGCCTGCCAGATCAACTCTCCGCTCTCCGCGTCGAAGGCGACGAGCGACGCGCCGGGCGATGCTCCGACGCTGACCACCACCAGCCCGTCGATGACGAGCGGCGAACCGGGGCGGCCCCACTCCGGGGTCGTGGCGCTGAACTCTGACTCCAGGTCGTGGGCCCACATAGATCTGCCAGTCTCGAGCGCCAGTGCGTTCAACCGACCGGTGGCCCCGAGCGTGAAGACGCGTCCGTCGACGATCGTCGGCGTGGCCCGCGGCCCGACGCCGGCGATCGTCGTCTCGTAACGCGTGCGATCGGCGTGCTCCCAGAGCTGGCGACCGCTCGCCAGCTGGTAGGCGACGACGAGCTCGTCGTCACCACGCTGTTCCTGGGTGACGGCGAGCCGGTCTGCCACCGCGAAGGCCGACCAGCCCTCGCCGATCGGGCGGCGCCAAAGCTCTCGCGGTGGACTCGCCGACCAGTCCCGAGCCAGGACAATCCCGCGCACCGTGGCGTTGCGCTCGGGACCGAGGAACTGCGGATAGTCGGTCAATGGACCCCTGAGCACGGCCTCGACCCCACTGCTTTCGCCGGCGCCGCCCGCTGACCAGCGCCAGGTCAAGATAGGCATCAGATCGCCGCTAACACCTCGAATCTCCAACGAATAAACCAGCCCCGCCACGATCGCGGCGAAGAGGGCGAAGACGACGAGGCGGCGCCGCCAGGCGAGCCGGCTCAGCAACAGCAGCCAGACGAGAGCGAGCAACAGCGCCACCACGATCGAGAGGAGAAAGAGCATGACCCTGTCCTGGCCGGTTCTGTCACCGAGAGCCCAGATCCAGACCTGTGCACCGAGCCAGAAAGCGGCGACCGCGTTCAGCGGCCACCATCGCACTCGAACGTCTTTCATCCTCCGATGATACAGCCCACCCGTGGCCCGTTCTACGCCGGGGCCGCTGGGTACGCGGTAGAATCCTGTGAGCTCGGCCCCTTCTCCCCGACCACGAACGGAGGCTTCAGATGGCACGTCTTCAGCTCCTCTCCGTGCTCCTCGCCGGCGCCCTCGCCGGCAACCTCGCTGCCGACAACTGGCCCCACTGGCGTGGTCCCGCGCGTACCGGCGTCAGCACCGAGAGCGAGCTGCCACTGAGCTGGAGCGCGGAGGAGAACCTGGCCTGGAAACTGCCTCTGCCCGGGGTGAGCGGTGCCACACCGATCGTCTGGGGCGAGCGCGTATTCCTCAACGTCGCCGAGGGTGGACGCCTGTACCTGTGGTGCGTCGATCGCGGGAGCGGAAGGTTGCTCTGGAAGCGCGAGCTCGACGATCGCGACGAGTCGAAGCGCAAGGGCAACATGTCGTCCCCCTCGCCGGTCACCGACGGCGCGCGCGTCTGGGTGATGACCGGCACCGGCGTGCTCGAGGCGTTCGATTTCGCCGGTACCGAGCTGTGGCGGCGCGATCTGCAGCAGGAGTACGGCCCCTTCGGCATCCTGCACGGCTACTCGTCATCGCCGTTGCTTCATGACGGCAGCCTCTACGTCCAGGTGCTGCACGGCTTCTATACCGACGACCCCTCCTACGTGATGGCTATCAACGCGACCACCGGTGATACCCACTGGCGAGTGGAGCGGCCGACCGACGCCCCCCGGGAGGCGCCCGACGCCTACACGACGCCGGCCCTGCTCTCCCGCGGCGACCACCATGAGCTCATCGTCAGCGGCGGCGACTACGTCACCGGTCACAGCCTCGAGACCGGGGCCGAGATCTGGCGTCTCGGCGGCCTCAATCCGACCGCCAACCCGATGCAGCGCATCGTAGCCTCACCGATCGTCTCCGGCGAGATGATCCTCGTCCCTTCTCGGGTCAGGCCGATGCTGGCCCTGAGCACCGAGGCCGACGGGCCGCCCCGGGTCGTGTGGAGCACCGACGACGGTCCCGATGTGCCGACTCCCGCGGTCACCGACGACTACGTCTTCATCCTGCGGGACCGCGGTGTCATGTTCTGCCTCGACCGCAAGACGGGCGAGACCCTCTGGGGGCCCAAACGCATCGAGACCGCGACTTACAGCGCCTCGCCGGTCGTCGCCGCCGGCCGCGTCTACGTCACGAGCGAGAAGGGCAAGACCACGGTGCTCTCGGCCGGCCCCGAGTTCGAGGTGCTGGCCGAGAACACGCTCTCCGGGTACACGCTGTCGTCGATCGCCGTCTCCGATGGTCAGATCTTCCTGCGCACGGCCGACCACCTCTACTGCATCGGCCACCGGCGACGCGGTCACACCCCCGGCTAGCGGACGAAGGCGAAGATCGTTGGCTCGGCGACTCTCCGGTAGAGCGCGGTCGACGGACTCCCCGGGCTTCTCGGCGCAGACATCAGTAGGGGGTGTCGCCGCCGTCGACGTTGATCGCCTGGCCGCGGATGATGCGGGCACGGTCGGAGAGCAGGAAAGCGACGACCCGACCGACCTCGAGCGGGCTCACGTGCCGGCCGAGCTGGGCCGGCACCATCTGGGCGCGAAGCTCGTCAGGGTCGCCCCCGCTTTCGCCGGCGACCCAGCGCGTCACCTCGGACAACATGGGCGTGTCGACGCCACCGGGGCATACGGCATTGACGTTGATGCCGTGTTCGGCCCACTCCGCGGCCAGCGATCGGGTGAGGCTGATCACCGCCGCCTTCGAGGCGTTGTAGGCCGCCATGTTGGGATAGCCGACCTTGCCGGCGTTGGACGCTACGTTGACGATAGCACCGGTCCTACCGTGCTCGATCATGTGACGCGCGACGAGCTGACTGCAACCAAGCAGGGCCTCGACGTTGACCTCGAGCTGCAACGAGGTGTCGGTCGGTGCCGAGGTGAGAGCCGGGCCCAGACGCAGTACCCCGGCGTTGTTGACCCAACCGTCTATGGCAGCCAGACGGTCGGCGGCCTCGGCGATCACCGTCGCGACGTCTTCCGGCGCGGTGACGTCCATGACCAACGCCAGGGCTCGTCCACCGCCGGCTGCGACGGAGTCGGCCGTCTCGGTCGCCGCCTCGGCGACGAGATCGGTGGCCACGACCGCCGCTCCCTCCGCGGCCAACGCCGCGCAGATACCGCGGCCAATACCGCTTCCGGCGCCCGTCACGACGACGACTCGGTCTCTCAGCAGCACGCTTCAGCTCCCTAGAACACCTGTCGCGCCAGGATGCCGCCGTCGACCGGCAGGTTGACTCCTGTGATCCAGGCCGCCGCCGGCGAGACCAGAAAAAGACAAGCCTCGGCGACGTCTTCGGGCCGTCCCAGGCGGCCGAGCGGCACCGTGTCCCGCCAGCGGGCCACTCCTTCCGGCCAGGCCTCTTCGAGCCCCTCGCGCCAGATCAGGCCGGGGGACACCGCGTTGACGCGGATGCCCTTGGGCCCGAGCTCCTGGGCCGCCGCCCGGGTGTGCATGAGCACCGCCGCCTTGGCTGAGGTGTAGTGAGCGTGAAGCGGCGCCGGCGTCACACCCTCGACCGAAGCGACGTTGACGATGGCGCCGCCATCGTGCTCGACCATGACGCCGGCCACGCGCTGCGTACAAAGGTGAACGCTCTTGAGATTGGCGTCGACCACCGCGTCCCACTCCTCCTCGGTCATGTCGAGGAGGGGGGAGGACGGATACGAGCCCGCGTTGTTGACGAGGATGTCCACCCGGCCGTGTTTCTCCGTCACGGTGCTCACGAGCCGGTCGACCTCGGAACCCCGAGTCAGATCGGCGGCGGCGATCGTGGCCTGGCCGCCGGCGGCACGAATCGAGTCGCGCACCTCCTGTGCGCCCCCGTGACTGGTTCGATAGTGGACCACGACAGCGGCTCCGGCACGCGCCAGCCGCTGGGCGATGGCCGCGCCCAACCCCTGGCCGGCTCCCGTGACCAGGGCGATCCTGTCGCTCAGCTCCATCGGCGGGACATTAGAGCCCCAGCACCCCGGTCTGCCCATGGTAGAAGACCCCGGCAACGGCGGCGGTGAGAAGGGTCGCCAGCGTGGCGGCGGCGAGCGCCCGCAACCCCAATTGCGCCAGGTCGTCGCGGCGCTCCGGAGCCAGGGCGCCGAAGCCACCGATAGCGATGCCCATGCCCCCGACGTGGGCGAAGCCGCAGAGCGCGTACGAGAGCACCAGCAGGGTGCGCGGCGAGAGCTCCGCCGCCATGGCGCCGAGCTGCTGGTAGCTCACGACTTCAGTCAGGATCAGACGCTGGCCCAACAGCCGACTGGCGACTCCGAGGTCGGCGGCCTCGATGCCCAGTAGCCAGGCCAGGGGGGTGAACATCCACCCCAGGACACCGGTGAGACTCCAGGCAGTCGCGCTGCCGAACAGAGTGCCCAGCCGGGAGAGGCCCGCGTCCACGAGCCCAACCATGCCGAGGATGGCGATCAGGATGACGGTGATACCGGCGGCGATCTTCAGCCCATCCCAAGCGCCGGCCGACAGGGCACCGAGCATGCTCGTGTGCCGGTCGTCTTGTGCCATGGGCGGCACTTCGCCGGCCGTCGCCGGCACCTCGGTCTCCGGCAGCATCAGCTTCGCCGCCAGGATGGCGCACGGAATCGAGAGCAGCGACGCCGAGAGCAGGTGGCCGGCGATCTGGGGGAACGCCTCGCGCAGGAAGATGACGTACACCGCCAGCGTCGTCGAGGCGACGGTCGCAAGGTTGGTAGCCAGGACCGCCAGCAGCTCGGATCGCGTCATCGCTCCAATATAGGGCCGGATGGCGGCGGCGGTTTCGACCCCGAAGAAAAGGTGGATCGAGCCCGCCAGCGACTCAGCGCCCGAGAGCTCGAGCGTACGGTGGAACACCCGGCCGAAGAGGCGCACCACCGGTGCGATCGCGCCCAGGTGATGCAACACGGCCATCAGCGAAGCGAAGAAGATCACCGCCGGCAGCACCTGGGCCGCGAGCACGAAGCCCACCGACGCCTCGCCAGCGGCAGTCGATTGGCCTGGGCTCAAAGCCAGTGGCCCGAGGAGGAACTCGGCCCCGACCATGCTGCTGCCTAGGGCCACCAGGATGATCTCGTTGAGAACCAGCAGCACGCGCTGCGCGGCGGGAAGCAGGAAGACGACCGCCCCGAGGGTGAAGGTCAGGAGCGTCGAGCCGACGAGGGTGCGCCAGCGCACAGGGCGACGGCAACCGCCGATGACCCAGGCCAGGGCACAGAACACGACCCAGCCAAGCAACGAGATGAGATTGAGCGCCGACATGCTGATTGCCCGGCACTATGCCCTAGCCGCAGAGCGGGAGCAACTCGCGGCGCGAGAGGACTCGTCGAGCAGCCCTGCGCGGCCCGCCCTCCGACCGCGTCTTCTACGTCGTAGGGCACGACTTCGGCGGCACGAGCCTTGCCGGCTCGCTCTCGTCACGGCTGGCCGACGACCAGGTCCCGACTGACGAAGGACGAGATGGCGGCCACCGGGTCGACGAAACCTATCGCCAGGCGCTGCTCGCCCTCGCGCAACGCCAGCTCGAAGCGAGTCGAATGCACTTCGCCGCGGGCCCGCTCGATCTCGGAGGCGGGCACCTCGATGCGCAGGATGCCCTCCTGGACCGGCGCCAGGTCGCCGGCGGCCGATCTGGCGGCGATGTAGAAGTGGGCGTCCAGAACGTAGGTGTCGCCCTCCCGCAAGAGCGTTACCTCCGACAGCGGAACGTCGACGGTCACCGGGACGAGCCACTCGCCCTCCCGCTCCCCCGGTCGGGCCACACCGACCGCAAGCCTCAGGCCGAGAGGATTGTCGTCGACACCGAGTAGCAGGGCCGTGCTGGTGCGGTCCGCCACCTTGACCGCGAGCGGCTTGTCCACGTAGCCCGTGCGATACCGCCCCTTGAGCCCCCGGCCCCGGATCTTCACCTTGACGGCGTGGAACTGTCCGTCGCCGGCGTGATCCGGCCTGAAGCCGAGCGAGTAGTAGCCCGAAAAATCGGCCCGCGCCTGCATCATCAGGACCTCGAGGTCGCCGCCGACGATCGCCTGGCCACCGGTTTGATCCGCCAGCACCCGCAGCGTCTCCGCCAGGTTGCTCTGCTGGACGCTCTTGAACGCCGGAGTGTAGAGAGCGGCCGCATCGCCTGCGAACTCCGGCGGTACGCCACCGATGTTGCCCTGGGCCTTGTAGGCGTAGAAGCTG
Organism: Acidobacteriota bacterium; assembly: GCA_027296385.1. Classification (GTDB taxonomy): domain Bacteria; phylum Acidobacteriota; class Thermoanaerobaculia; order Multivoradales; family JAHEKO01; genus CALZKB01. The sequence continues at coordinate 13,287 of JAPUJD010000002.1, forward strand.
ACGCCACTGGCGTTGGCCAGTGCCGTCAGCATCATGAGATCCCCGTTGGGCGCGGCGCCGGCCTTCGACCGGCGCGGCCGCCCGGGAGAATCGAGCGCACTGAGCGCCCCGGAACGCGCCCGGATGTCGGCATCGACAGCCTCGTCATCGGACTGGTCAACGAAGTTCGGCTGCGTCGCCCGGATGGTCTCCATCACGGCCTCGTAGAGCTCCTCGC
>JAPUJD010000020.1 GCA_027296385.1 Acidobacteriota bacterium
CCTCCGGCGGATGGATCAGGCGCTACAGGGCGCCGAGCTGGGCCTAGCCTAGGCTAGGGGACCTCCAGTTCGGCTCCGGGCAGCACCTGCAGCTCGGCATGCCGGCCGGCACTCGGTAGCGGTGCTCAGGCACTTGGCGCCACGCGCCGGTAGAGCTCACGGTAGCGCTCGACGACGGCGACCTCCGAGAAGCGCTCGAGCGCGTGGCGCCGCGCCGCCTCACCGAACTGGCGCCAACGATCCCGGTTCTCGAGCAGCGAGAGGGCCGCCTCAGCCATCGCGTCGACGTCGCCGACCGATCGCAGGAATCCGGTCACGCCATCCTCGACCACCTCCGGCAGGCCCCCGACAGCGGTCGCGATCACCGGCACTTGGCAAGACATCGCTTCGAGGGCCGCTAGACCGAAGGACTCGGTCTCCGACGGCAAGAGGAAGAGATCGGCGCCGACGAGCACTTCTTCGATCGAGGTGGTACTGCCGGCAAAGAGGATCCGGTCGCAGGAGCCTTGCTCGCGACAGTATTGCTCGATGTGAGCGCGCTCGGGACCGTCGCCGACCAGAAGCAACCGCGTGTCCATCTTGCGCGCCACTCGCTCGAAGATCCGCACGACGTCGCCCACGCGCTTGACCGGGCGGTAGTTGGACACGTGGACCAGCAGCACTTCGTCGCCCTGGGCCCAGCGCCGCGCCCCCGGCCTTTGGCGCGCCGCTTCGTAACGCTTCGGGTCGATAAAATTGGGGATGACCGTAATCGGCCGCGTCACGCCGAGTTTCTCGACCGTGTCCCGGCGCAGCGACTGCGAGACGGTCGTCACGGCGTCGCTCTGCTCGATACCGTAGCGCGTCGTCGCCAGATAGTTTGGGTCGTTACCCACCAGGGTAATGTCCGTGCCATGGAGCGTGGTCACGACCTTGAAACCACCGTCGCCAACGATGTCGCGAGCCAGGATTGCCGACACCGCGTTCGGCACCGCGTAGTGCACATGCAGCAGGTCGAGCTTTTGATAGGTCGCCACCTCGACCATCTTGGTCGCCAGGGCCAGCGAGTAGGGCGGATACTCAAAGAGCGGGTAGTGCGGCACGACGACTTCGTGGAAGGAAAGACGCGGATCGACCAGCTCGAGGCGCGGCGGCATGGCGTAGCTGATGACGTGGACCTCGTCGCCGGCTGCCGCCAGCACCATCGCCAGCTCGGTGGCGACCACACCGGAGCCACCCATGGTCGGGTAGCAGCTGATCCCGATTCTCAGCGCAGGCCTCCCGGCACGAGAGTCATCAGGTCAGAGATCGCCACCGGCAAGCGGCTCCAGAAGGGCTCGCCAAACTCCGCTCCGATCAGCTGGCCGAAGTGGCGGGCGCGGCCCTCGACGGCGGCCCGGAACTCCGGTGACGCCACCTTGGTCGGCGGCCCGCTGGCCTCGGAATCGGCCTGATGGAGCTGGCTGCGATAGGCCGCCAGTGCCGCCAGTTTCTGCCCCCAGGCTGCCGACACATCGACCACGAAACGGGGCTCGAAGGCATCGTGCTGCATGAAGGAAAAGACCGCCGCAGGCCGGTAGGGCTCACCCTGGCCGCGCCGGGCCAGACCGGCGTAAAAGGACGCGTCGGCCACCAGCCGGTGGGCACGACCGTGATCCGGGTGGCGATCGCTCGCCGGCGGCCCGAGGACGATCTCGGGCCGCCAGCGCCGCAGCTGAGCGATCAGCGCATCCTCCTCGTCCTCATCCGTATTCAACCGGCCGTCGCCGCAATCGAGATACTCGACCGCGGCGACGCCCAGCGCCGCGGCGGCGCTGCGCGCTTCGTCTTGGCGCTCCTCTGGTGTGCCGCGGGTCCCGGCCTCGCCGCGCGTCAGATGGAGAATGCCGACTCGCCGCCCGGCGGCGACGAGCGTCGCTAGCGTGCCGCCGCAGCCTAGCTCCACGTCGTCGGGATGGGCGCCGATCGCCAGGACATCGAGCTTCTGAGCTTGTGTCACCCTTCCCTCCTCAAATCCTGACCACAGTGAGCCGCCCACCGTCGAGCACCAGTTGCTCAAAGAGCGCGTCGACCAACTCCGGACCGTAGCGCCCCGGCAGATCCGCCGTCGAAAGGGCGCGCTCCTGCAACTCGCCTCCCGGCCGCACCCATTCCTGGAGACTCGCGACCCGAGCGCGCCGCACCAGGTCGGCCCGACCGAGGGCCGCGGTCAGCCGATTGGCGAACTGATCCAAACCACGCCGCATCTGGTCGCCCGTCTTCTCCAGCGCCCGACCGACCTCGCCGGCGACCGGCGCCGCCACCGATTCGAGCTCGGCCAACAGGGCGGTCAGCGCGCGTTCGGCCGGCTGCATCTGGTCTGCCGCGGCGCCTCCGGCGAGTACGCGATCGAGATCGAAATCGGCACTCAGCAGCTCCTCGAGGGCAAGCTTCGTAGTGGCGAGCTTCTTGTCCTCCTTGGCGGGCAAGACGAGTACCTGGGGTCGCAAGGCTGTTGCCGGAGCCGTCACTCCCAGGACGCCGTAGAGCGGCGCCAACTGCGGCAGGTAGGACATCTCGCCCGGGCCCATGACCTGCAGCGTCGAGCCCAGGATCGCGTCCTGGATCACCGGCCGCACCAGCACTCCCGGCATCACGACCGCCGGGTTGTCGGCAATCGCCGCCAGGAGATCGGTGACTGGCCGGACGGCCGCCTCTTGCCCGCGCAGGCTCCAGTCGGCCTCGCCGTGCCAAACGATCCGCCGGCGCTCCCCGCCCCGCAGGAAGAAGAGCGGGCTGGCCCCAGGTTGCGGTTTCACTTGCAATGGGTAGCCGCTCTCGACTACGGCGGCCGAGGCGGTCGCCAAGGCGCTGTCGATCTGCGAACGCTTCTCGACCACGGCAGTGAGCCACGGACGCTGGGCCTGCTTGACGGCCGGCAGCATGGCATCGAGCAGCAGCGGGCAACGCGGGCCGAGCAGATGGGTCATGAGGCGCGCGAAGGCCTCGCCAAAGCGCGCCGTCGGCTGGTACCACCGCTCGAGCGTGTCGCACCACTCGCCGAAACGCTCGCCGGGGACCGCGTCGCGCAGCGTGCCCAGAATCTCCTCCACTCCCGGTCCCAGGCTGCGCATGCCAAGCGGCATCAGCTCCTGGGCGTCGGTACCGAGGTCGAAGCGCTGGAGGCCATCGGCGGTCTGGAAGGAACACCAGCTGCTCTCGCGCCAGTCGTGATCCTCGGTGGCCATCCAGAAGACGGCGACCGCCGGCCGGCCGGCCGCCTCCAGCTCCGCCGCCCAGCGTGCCGCCGCCACCGCCTTGCTGAGGCTGTAGAGCGGCCCGCCGAAGAGACCCGGTTGCTGCCCTGTGACGACGACCGCCGTTGCCGGATCGGCCATCTTGGCAGCCAGCTCGGCGGATCGCGGATGACCGTAAGCGGCGTTTGCCTCGGCCAGCCTGGCGGCCAGCGCCTGTCGATCGACTCCGCCCGGATGTACTGGCGGCAGCGTGTTGGGAGCCAGAAACTCGAGTGGCGCCAGCAGCTCACGATCGCGGCCCGCCAGGAAGGCGCGCGGCAAAGCCGGCAGCAGATCGAGGTCGATCAGGTCCAGGTCAGGACCGCCGCCCGATGAAGATGAGGCGCTCGCTGTCGTCACCACTCGGTTCTCCTCCAAAACCCCCGTACGTCGCCACGATCTCGAGCCCGGCCCAGTTCAGGCCGTTGACCACCTCTTCTTGGGTATAGGCGCGCACACTCTCGAGGTACGTACGTTTCGGCGACCCTTCCCGTTGCAAACAAATTCGCTTGTTGACCCGACGCGTTGCCGCATCGTACCAGCGCCGGATTTCGATCACCTGGCCGTTGCGCTCCTGGCGCTCCCGCGGCTCCAGCGTCGCCAGCACGTGGTCGCGGTTGAACAGATCGATCAGGCAGCGACCTCCCGGGCGCAGGACGCGCACAATCTCCTCCAGCACCCGGAAGTTGTCGCGCTCGCTCTCGAAGTAGCCAAACGAGGTAAAGAAATTCAGCACCCAGTCGAAGGCCCGGTCGGCGAAGGGCAGGTCCTTCATGTCACCCGCCACGCGCGGGATGTCCGCGCCCTGAGCCAGCAGCGTCAGGGACAGGTCGGTGCCGAGGACGCGATAGCCGCGCTTGCGCAGTTCCCGAGTGTGGCGGCCGGCGCCGCACGCCAGGTCGAGCACCGCGTGTGGGCGCGCTTCAGCGAAGAGCCGCTCGACGAAGTCGACATGGCCCCGCGCCTCGCCCGCGTCGTGATGGGCGTAGAGCTCGAGGTAATCCTCGCCGAACCACTCCTTGTACCAGGCCACACAGGGATCATACCCGGCGGGGCGCGGACTGCGCCCCGCAGGACTTCTGCTACGGGCTCCTAGGTGCCGGCCCGCCGAGGCGAACCTCGGAGTCGAACTGGCCGAGGAAAGCCACCGTGAAGGCCCGGTAGGTGATGATCAGCGGCAACAACAAGACGGTGCCGACATAGGGCATGGCGAGCAGGAGGAAGCCCAGGCAGCAGGTCATGAAGCCGGTGGTGAGGACCACCACCAGCGCCAGGATGCAGAGCACGAAGACGAACAGGCCGCTCGCCAGGAACCAGCCCGGGCGGGCACCCAGCAACGCCAGGAAGCGACGCCAGGCGTCCATCACGCCGAGGTCGTAGCGGTGCATCAGGGGCACGACGAAGGCGTCGAGGAAAAAGAAGGTGTAGAGGGTGGCGATGATCAAGACCAGTCCGAGAAGGGCGGTACCCACCACCCCAGCGACCGTCGCCGCCCCTTCGAGATGGGCCCAGCCGCCCGGTCCTACGGCGAGCCAGACGCAGAGACCGATCAGGCCGAAGGCCAGCGGAATGCAGATCAAGGCCACCACCAAGCGGAAGGCGAAAAGCGAGTTGCCCTGGCGCCGGAAGCGCTTCCACGGCTCGACGATCTCGGCCCGGTCGCACACTACGTTGTCGAGGAAGATGAACTTGGAGCGTGAGCTCACCCACAGCACCGCCACGATGAGGGCCAGCAGGGTGAGCAGGCCAGCGAAAATCATGCCGGCCGCGAGCTCGTGCGAGGTCAGCCAGTCCCAACCGTCTTGCGCGCTGTGGAGGATCTGCGCACCACCGTCGTCGTCGCTCACACTGCCACCACCACCACCGCTCCAGCCGGCCAGCCCGGCCAGCCAA
>JAPUJD010000200.1 GCA_027296385.1 Acidobacteriota bacterium
CGTCCGGGATGGCGGCGCGAATGGCTTTGACGAACGAGCCCAAAGGCTCAGCCTCTGCCAAAGGACTCATGCGCTCCGAGCGAAGCGCCTCGAACTCTGCCTCTCGGCTGGCTCTGCGCGGAATCGCGGCAGATATGAGCCTATGTAGTTCTTCGAGCGAGCGGCGGGCGTCGCCTAGCACGCCAAAGGTCTTGTCGTAGTTGCGGCCGATCTCCTCTTCGTCTACGTCGATCTGGATCACCTGTTGACCGCTCAGCATGTTCGGGGAGGCCATACGCGTGCCGACGGCCAAGATCACGTCGTGGTCTTGCAGCCTCTCGCGGAAAGGGTCGTCGCGAAGGCGCAGCGTGCCGATCGACAGGTAGTGCCGGTCCGTGATCACGCCTTTGCCCTCCGACGTTGCGATGACCGGGGCCTGCAGATGCTCGGCCACGGCGACCAGCGCATCCGACGCCCCGGACGACACGGCTCCACCACCGACGAAGATGATGGGGTCGCGAGCTTCCGTGAGCAGCCGGGCGGCGTGCTCGATGGCGTCGCGAGACGCCGGTTGAGCCTCGTGTTTGCCCGGCTCCAGGAGCTCGATGTCGGCCTCGTCCGAAAAGGTCTCCGGCGGTATCTCGATCTCCACCGGCCTGGGTCGCCCCGTCTTGAGCTGGTAGAAGGCCTCGTGCACCGCGGCGGGTATGTCGGTGGCCTCCAGGACCCGAGACGCCCACTTGGTGACCGGCCTTATGATGTCGAGTTGGTCGTTGACCTCGTGCAGAACGCCCCGGTCCGCGCCGATGAGATCCCGGGGAATCTGTCCCGACACGATGAAGACCGGCGACGACGCGGCGTAGGCCGTCCCGATGGCGGCGGAGGCGTTTTGCAGGCCCGGTCCTGGGACTACCAGCGCGGTCCCGATCTCGCCGCTGGCTCTGGCGTATCCGTCGGCCATGTATCCGGCGGCCTGCTCGTGGCGAGTCGTTATGAAGCGAATCTCAGGCTGGCGATGGAGTCCGTCCATCGCGTGGTACATCTGCACGCCGGGCAACCCGAAGATCACCCGGACACCCTCTCGGTGCAAGGAGGCCGCCAAGGCGTCTCCACCGGTCATTTTGGGCAAGCTCGTTCCTTTCTCTCCCGTTTAAGGAGCCTCGACGAACGGGTGTTTCGCAGCCTTGACCCGGCCACTTCGGGCGGCGGCCATCAGTGGGAACGAAATCTAGCGGCTTCCGACGTAGTCTTGCTTGGCCCGCTCCATCGCCTTGGCTCGCTGCTCTTTCAGCTTGCCCTTGATGCCTTCGGACCACGCCTGGGAGGCCTCGAGGCTGGCCAGGGAGCCCTGGAAGTGCGGCATGACGTATCGGGCCACCAGCTCGTAGCTGTGCAGCACCTGCTCGCGCGTCGCCCACTCGGTGGCCTGGATGAGAAATCCGCCGAATCCCCCACTGCTGGCGTCGAGCTCCTCGATCCTGGCGATGAGGTCGTCGGGAGTGCCGACGCACCAGCCTCCGCTGTCGGCCATGGTGTCGATGATCTTGTCCGCAGGTCCGTCGATGACCGGGTCGTGGCCCAGGGTCCTTTCGAAATACTCGCGCTGGTAGCGGCCGGCTCCCGCGCGTGCCTGCTCGATGGCCTCCTTACGACTCTCCGCCAGGTGGACGTGCATTACCACACGCCAGTCTTTGCGGTCCATCGTATTTCCGTACTCGGCGGCCGTCTCCTCCGCGATCTTCCAGAACTCGCTGAGGTTGGGGGCGATGCTTCCGCCTCTGATGACGCTGACCGAGAGCACCGACAGGCCGTACTTTCCAGCCAGAACCATGCCCGAGGGCGATTGCGCGGCCGCGACGGCGATTGGAAAGTAAGGCTGCGTGTAGGGCCGCAGGTGAATCGTCGCGTCCTTGAGCGTAAACCACTCGGAGTCGTAGGTGATGGGCTCGGTCTCGGTGAGGAGGCGAAGGATGATCCCCATCGACTCGTCCATGCGGCGGCGCTGAGTTACCGGGTCGATGCCGAGCATGGTTGCATCCGTGGACAGCGCGCCGGGCCCGACGCCCAGCATCGCTCTGCCCCTGGTAATGTGATCGAGCAGCACCATCCGGTTGGCCACCATGAGCGGGTGATGGTACGGCAGGCTAAGAACGCCCGTGCCGAGCTTGATATGCTTGGTGCGCTCGGCGGCGGCGGCGATGAACAGCTCCGGCGAGGCGATGGTTTCCCAGCCGGCGCTGTGGTGCTCGCCGATCCACGCCTCGTCGAAGTCGAGGTGGTCGAGCCACTGGAGCAGCTCAAAGTCGCGTTCGAGCGACAGGGTGGGATTCTCGCCCAGCCAGTGGAAGGGCGCCATGAATATGCCGAATTTCATACGTGACGGGAGCGTCATTGGCAGGCCTCTTCGTTCAAGTTGCCGGCGAGTTCCCCGCGAGTTGCCGGTAACTTTGCTGCTTGGCGAGTGCACCACGAGGGAGGGCAGCCGCATCGGGATTCTAGCACGCGCTGAATGGGCTGGGCAACAGCCCGCCGCCGATAGGGTGCGGTTGAGAGTGCTGGAGGAGCCTCCGGGGACTGTGGTCCCCGGTCCAGAAAGTCTAGCCCCGTCCTTCAGTCCGAGGACTTACCACGGATGCTGAAATTTGATCATGACCCCGGCGACACTGATGCGCCGGTCGCCGCCTACAGCGGACTGCACCGTCAAGGTCGAATCTGGCTCTCACGGCCATCAAGCCGCCCCCGGTGCAGTGTGCCTTACCCACATCCGGGCCAGGTCGAGCGCCGTCATGAACTCCACGCCGGGCAGCTCGCGCATGTGCTGAATGAGCCGTTCGAGCATTCGCAGCCTGCCGGGGCGGCCGGTGACGAAGGGGTGCATCGTCAAGACGAAGGAGCGGCCGTAGTGGTACATGCCGTCGAAGGCCGCCGACCACACCTGGTACACGTGCTCGGGGCTTGCCATCAGATTGCGGGAGCCCAGCGATGGGGCGT
>JAPUJD010000201.1 GCA_027296385.1 Acidobacteriota bacterium
CCCGTGGAAGTGCCAGGCTCGACCTGCCTTCGTCGCGAAGGAGTCCTGCAGTTGGCTCATCCAACCAGAAGGGCGGGTCCGACCGGGACTGAAGCCCTTCGAGGCCCCATGAGCGAAGGATTGGCGATAGCCTTGCATCCAACAGGAGAGGCGCCGTCTAATTCCCGGTCGACAACCACCATGACAGTAGCCAGCCAAGATCTCGAGTTCGTACGTCGCCTGATCGCCGGCGACGAGGAGGCGTTCGAGGAGTTCTCGGAGCGCCACATCCCAGCGCTCTACCGTTTCGCCTCCCGGAGGCTTCAGGGCAACCGCGAGCTGACCCGGGAGGTCGTTCAGAGCACCTTGTGCAAGGTGATGGGCAAGCTCGGTTCGTTCCGCGGCGAGGCAGCCTTGCTGACGTGGTTGTGCGCCTGCTGTCGCAACGAGATAGCGGGCCACTATCGCCGTGAGAAGCGTCGGGCCATGGACGTTGAGTTCGGCACCGCGGAGGAGGTCTCCCCCGGCTCGCTGAGGCTCGGGCCGCAGGAGAGTGCCGAGGGGGCTCTGCTGCGTGGGGAGACCGTCGACCTGGTGCACCGCGCCCTGGACGCCCTGCCGCCACGCTATGGCCGGGCGCTGGAGTGGAAGTACATCGACTCGTTATCGGTGACCGAGATCGCCGGACGGCTGGAGGTCGGGTACAAGGCTGCCGAGTCCCTGCTGACGCGAGCTCGCCAGGCATTCAAGGAGGAGTACAACCGCTCGGTCGCTGTGTTGCAGCGCCCCGTCGGGGGCCTGCAAATGATGGCCGGGGGAATGGAAGTGGAGCCATGAACGATTCGTCGAGGTTCACCCGCACGAATCCGTCGACGGTGGAGACGGAAGAGGAGATTCGCCACCTGCTGAGGGCCTCGGGCCCGCGCGAGGAGATACCAACCGGGGACCTGGAGGCGATCCGCAACGAAGCACGGAGGGCGTGGCGATCAATGGCCAGCCCCGAGCATCGGGCGGCCGAGAGCAGGGATCTGCGGGTGGTGGCACTGGCTGCCAGCCTGATCCTCGCGCTGGCTGGCGGCTGGTATTGGAGCGCACGCGGCCTGCCTGGCGCGGCAACGGTAGAGTTCGTCCGGGGTGAGGTCCGGATCGAGGGAGACGTCTCCGGTTCGGGTGAGGTCGTAGCCGGCCGCGTGCTCCCGGTTGGCGCCCTGATCGAGACGGCGCAAGCTACAGGTGCCGTTCCGGGCCGGCTGGCCTTGCGGCTGGCCTCCGGACAGCTGAGACTGGATGCAGGCACGAGGTTGCGTCTGGAGTCCGCCGATCGAATCTTGCTGGAGCGTGGCGCCATCTACTTCGACTCGGGCCCCGGAGCGCGCCCAATGAGCGGCGCCATCGAGGTCGTGACGGCCTACGGCACGATTCACGACATCGGCACCCAGTTCGACGTCCGGCTGGCCGCCTCCGGGATGGCGCTGACGGTGCGCGTGCGCGAAGGCGCGGTTGCGCTGGAGTCCGGCGCGCAGGTGCGATCGGCGAATCGCGGGGAGGCTCTCGAGGTCTCGACCGACGGTTCGATCGCGCTGACGCGGATCGCGGTCGACGACGAGAGCTGGGCGTGGGCGCAGGCGAGCGCGCCGCCGTTCGAGATCGAAGGAGCGACGCTGGCCGAGTTTCTCGAGTGGGCTTCTCGTGAGACGGGCTGGGCGGTTCGCTACGCCGACCCGGCTCTGGCGGAGTCTGCCCGGTCGATTGGCCTATCCGGCACCATCGAGGGCTTGACGGCCGCCGAAGCGGTCAGCGTCGTGCTTCCCGGCAGTGGGCTCGCTTACGAGATCGCCGCAGGCACTCTGCAGGTGGCGCATCGCGGGGGCGGCTGACCTGGTGGTGCTACAACTGGTCAGAACTCGAAGCTGACCCCGATCGAGGGCAGGATCTTCGGCCACTCCTCGACGGTCGTGACCAGTGTGCCGTCGTCTTCGATCTCGAAGTCGAAGCCGGCGACGTTGCTGCGGTTGTAGACGTTCTGGACGTCGACGAAGAAGATCACCGATCCCGAGCGCGTGTCCCAGCTACGGCTGGCTCTCAGATCGAGCCGGTGGTAGTCCGGAAGCCGCTCGCCGAACCGCCTGCCGAGGACCGGGACGAACTCGCCGTCTCCATCATCCTCGCCTGCATCAACGGTCGAGCCCTGGTCGTCGCCGCCTGCCCCGGGGACCTCTTGGACCGTCAACGCAGTGGTGGGCCAACCCGTGTGGTACCGCCAGGCGAGATTCAGGGTCCAGTTCGTGGCCAGACGAAAGTCCAGGTCGAGGTTGAAGGCGTGGGTCTGGTCGAAGCTGCGCGGTGAGCGCCGTCCGTCGATCTCGTCCTCGGTCGTCGACCAGGCATAGTTGGCCCACCAGCCGAACCGGCCGCTATCCCCGCGTCTCAGGAAGACCTCCAGTCCCTCGGAAAACGCCCTCTCGGCGGCGATCAGGACCCGGTCCGGTTCGACTTCTTGGAAGTTGTTGATCGGCTCGAACAGGTTCTCGTAGCGCGGCAGCGGATTACGGATCTCGCGCGAATAGAGCTCCAGCCGGAGGGCGACGCCGGGTCCGCCGTTGGCGCCCGAGAAGAGATGCTCGAACCCGAGCAGACGGTTTTCGGACTTCTCGACCTCGTGGAAGGCGGTCTCGCCATCCTCGACCTGAAGCTCATAAGGCCTCTGGCTCTGGTTGACGCGACCCCAGGCGGCGCGCACGACGCTGCTCGCGCCCAGCCGCCAGGCGAGGTTCATGCGCGGGCTCGCGAGCGTCTCGTCGGT
>JAPUJD010000202.1 GCA_027296385.1 Acidobacteriota bacterium
ACGTCTCCCCCTGCCTTCAAGGGAAAGGGGCCGCCCCCCAGGTGGTGGGCACGGACATGTTGTTGTAGCTGGGCGCGGCCGCCCTAGGGTCCCTTGCCGGGGGATGGGGGTGGCTTTGCCCGCAGCTTGCGCCTTGCCGCCCTACTCTTCCTCTTCGGCAGCCAAGCCCTCGCCAAGGCCCGCTCGATGAAGGAGCCGCAGGGCGCGAACGGGGGTCAAACAGCAACGGAGCAGCAACGGAAGCCTGCACACTCGCTTCTATGGCTTGTGGATCTGAGGGCTAAAAAACCTCTAAGACGCACAAGATAAACAAGTTATAGCGATGAAGGATGAGTCTCAAACCGTCCAGCGGCTGACTGACTATCAGTCGCTCTGAGCTGCTCCTACCGGTTGGGTCCCTCTGCCTCCCGGGAATCGGGCCCAGGGGGCGGGGCGCCGGCATGTGGTTCGCTCTGGACCGGTTGGCCCAATATCGTTTAGCCAGGTCGGCTCAGACATAGGTCATGCCGGCGACGTCCACAACGCAGCGCAGCGAGTTGACCTGCTGAGGCGTCAGCGTCGCGATGAACCCGTTCGCCGTCGTCTCCGTCACGGTGAAGCCGAGTCGCTGGGCCAGCTCCCGGGTCCGCTCGGCCGCATTCGTGCCTTCTGCGTACCGGACCTCGAACGCTTGTGCCGAAGTCGGCTGCGGTGGTGGCGAGCCTTCCAGCGGCACCGGCGAGGCACAGGCTGACAGGACAGTGACCTTGCTCTCGCCACTTGCCGCTCCGACGAACGCCCTGATCGAGACGGTACCGTCGCCGTACATGGCGGTAGCGAGGCCTGAGGCAGAAACGTCCACTACGTGCCGTGCCGCCGAGCGCCAGGTGATGCCCTCCGTGATCGTGATTCCGTCCGATCCGATCACGGTCAGCTGAACCGACCCTCCTGCCGCTATCGCCGCGGTGCTGGGCGACACCTCGAGATCCCCGTTTGCCGGTGCAGTGGGAGAAAACGAGTCGCAGGCCCCGACTACCACCAGCGCGGCCAAACTCAGAACGATCGCGGTTGCTCGCATAGCTACCTCCTCGGCATCGCCGAGCATGATTCTATGACGAATTCCGACCGTAGGGGATGCAGGCCAAGGCGCCGGCCGCTATTCGAGCAGGGCCTGGAAGCGGCGGTGGTCGCGGAGGGGATCCAGGTTGCTGTCCTAGGGAGGGCGTCGGCATCGGTTGCTAGTGTCCCGTGCTGCCCACGGGACACTAGGGAAAATAGGCCGCGACACGTTCGTAGAGATCGGCCATCTGACCCGCCTGGGTGAAGAGGATCTCTCCTTCGGCCGAGATCATCACGTAGCTGGGGAAAGCGAAGATCTCGAACTGGCCGAGGGTCTCCTCTGCGCCCATGAGCACCGTGTAATCGAGCTCGTGCTCGGCGGCGGCCGCAGCCACGTCCTCGAGCTCGCCAGAGTAGAAGGCCATGCCGACGACGGTCAAGCGATCGCCGAAGTCGGCGTGGAGCTGGCGCAGCTTGGGGAAAGCGTGGATACAGGGGGCGCACCAGGTACCCCAGAAATCGAGCAGCACGGCCTTGCCGGCCAGGCTGCGGCCGGAGAAGGCCGTACCGTCGAGGTTGGTAGCGGTGAAGTCGAAGGGTGACGGCGCCTCGGCCGACAAGGGGAGCACCGCGCCGAGGGCGAGCGCGAGCAGCAGAAGGCAGACTGACTCCTGGCGGTGTTTCATCTCTTTGGGGTACGAGTCTCGCCGACGGCGGGTTCTACTCAGCCGCCGCCTGGCGCTTCAGTGCGCCGCGGTCGACCTTGCCCAGATGTGTACGGGGGAGGTCCTCAACGATCAGCACCCGCCGCGGGTGCTTGTAGGCGTCGAGGTGGTCGAGGACGTGCTGCTTGAGAACGTTTTCCAGGCCCTCCTCGGCCGGCTCGACCGCGACGACGAAGGCGCAGGGCTTGGTCAGGCCGTCGGCGGTCTCGACGCCGACGACGGCGCATTCCTTGACCGCCGGATGGCGCATGAGGCAGCTCTCGACCTCCTGCGGTGCCAGCCACTTGCCGCCGACCTTGAGCATGTCGTCGCCCCGGCCGCAGTAGGTCACGTAGCCGTCGGCGTCACGCGAGATCAGGTCGCCGCCGACAAACCACTCTCCGCGGAAGGCCTCGTGGTTGCGCCGGCTGTCGCGCCAGTAGCCGATCGCCAGCGAGTCGCCCCGCACCCACATCTTTCCGGGCTCGCCCGGTGCGACCTCGTTGGCGTCGTCGTCGCGCACCTCGATCTCGAAGCCGTCGACGACCCGGCCGAGCGTGCCGGGCTTGACGTCGCCCGGTCGGTTGGTGACGAAGACATGCCACATCTCCGCGGTGCCGAGGCCGTCTAGAAGCTCGACGCCGAAGAGCTCCTGCCAGCGGTGATAAAGCGGCACCGGCAAGGCTTCGCCGGCCGAGGTGGCGAAGCGCAGGCAAGAGAGGTCACGCGTAGCGGCATCGGGATGAGAGACCATCTGGTTGATCATCGTCGGCACGTTGATCAGGATGCTCGGTCGGTGACGCTCGATGAGGTCGAAGAGCAGCTCAGCGGTCGGGTGCTCGGGGAAGAGCACGGTGCTGGCGCCGACCGCGAACGGGAAGAGCAGGTTGGAGCCCGTGGCATAGCCGAAGAAGAGCTTGGGTACCGAGAGCGTGACGTCGTCTGGCGAGTAGCCGAGCGTGTTCTTGGCGTAGAGCTCGGTGGTGTTGGCGAACGAGGTCTGGCTCTGGACGACGCCCTTCGGCAGACCGGTGGTGCCGCCGGAGAAGAGCCAGATGGCCGGGTCGTCCCGGTGTCGCGGCACGGTGTTGAAACGCTCGGACACCGCCCCGGCCAGCGCTTCGTAGCGCGGTTTGCTGCCGGAGTCCTCGCCGACCACGAGCATGGCCGGGGTGCGGTCGACCTGGCTCCCGGCGAGCTCGAAGGTCTCCCGTGCGTCGGCTCCGACGATGGTCAAGCGCGGTGCGACGTAGTCGAAGAGCCGCGCCAGGTTCTCGGTCTCGAGTTGCGGATTGACCATCACGACGACGGCGCCGAGCTTCAAGGTGCCGAAGAAGGCGGCCACCCAGTCTGCCCCGTCCGGCAGGGCGATCATCACCCGCTCCTCGGGCCGGACGTCGAGACCGGCGAGCACGTTGGCGAAGCGGCAGGCGGCGGCGTCGACCTCGGCGTAGGTCAGCGTTTCCTCGCCGATCCGGAGGGCGACCCGGTCGCCCAGGCCCTCGTCGAGTCTGGCGGCGAGGAAGTAATCGGCGATGTTGAAGCGCTCCGGTGCCTGGAAGCTCATCAGTCGCAGCCTAGCGGACGGTCGATGGGCGGGCAAGAAGAAAGCTCGGTGTGCCTCGTCAGCCCTCGGGCAAGCGCTCTGTGGTGATGTCCGGCTGGACCCGCCCGTCGCCTATCGGTGAGCCGCTGAGACCCTCACCGGCGGCTCGTACCAGATCGACGACGATGCCGGGGTGGTCGGAGATCTCCGCCCGCACGCCGATCAGCGCTTCGACTTCGTTTGTTCGCAATGTCCAATCTGCCCGCTCGACGCGCCAAGGCGAGGCATCCCGGGGGAAGAGCACATGGTCGATGCCGCCCTCGACCAGGTCGTAGAAGCCGAGGTCGAGAAACGCCTTGACGGCCGCGGACTCGTCGCCGGCGTTGAGATCACCGGCCACGATCGGAGCGTCGAGGTCGCCTACCCGGGCCGCCAAGGTCGCCGCCTGGGCGTTGGCGGTTGCGATCCTCCGGTTGTCGAGATGGGTACCGACGACACTCAGCAGCTCGCCACCGAGGTCGAGGACGCAGACGAGTGCCACGCGCCGCTCGAAGAAGGGCTTGCGGGGCGTCAGCGGGATGCGTTCAGCCGACAGGATCGGGAAGCGGCTGAGGATCGCCTCTCCCTCCTCGAAGCCGATGCGCTCGAGCTTGCCGTTGGCGCGGGCGAAGGCGCTGTCCATGCCGAGGCGGTCGGCCAGCTGGGCGACGAAGTCGCCGTGGCGCCTCGTGTGCCAGGCTTCCTGCAGCACGACGATGTCTGGCTCCAGGGCTTCGAGCGCGGCGATCGAGCGCTCGGCCCGCAGCTGTTGATTCGGAAAACTCGAATAGCCGTGGAGCACGTTGAAGTTGACAAGACGCAGCCTCTCGGGCGTCAGGGCGAGAGGCTCGGCGCGGTGAACGACCCGCAGGGCATCTCTCTCGAGCACCAGAATGTCGACGACAAACGCCCCTATCGCCGCGAGTGCGAGCACGCCCACCGTCACAGCGGCCCGACTCCCTACCCGGAGGCAGTTGACGGCGGTGGCTACCGCGACGGCGATCAGCGCCGCCAAGCCCAACTCCGAGGGTACCCAGGCCCAACCGAGCCCCCAGAGGAGAGCGGTCAAGAGCACCGGAGCGGCGAGGCGCACCGGCTCAGACTTCGACGCCGAAACGTCCCTTGAGGAGCAGGAAGAACGGTAGCGACAGCGCGACGAGGATCCAGCACCACGTCGGCACGAAGAGGAAACTGCTCTTTTCCGGGTAGTCGACGGTGATCTTGGCCAGCGGACTGCCGGCGGGAAGCGGCGGCTCGGCGGGGTAGATCAGCTGGTCGAGAAAGCTCGCTCCGCGCAGAGGCGAACGCCGAGTGGCGTCGTCGGAAACGACCAGCGTCTTCGTATACTCACGGCCGTCGATCGTCAGCGCCAGCTCGTAGTCACCCTGAGTCTCGGCCGTCAAGCGCCAGATGATCTCGCGCTGCGCCGGAATCCAAAGCGCCGGGGTGTCGACATGGACTCCGGCCGGCGCATCGAGCTCCACATCGGGCTTGCCGGTGTCACGGTCGGCGGCGAGCTCGGCCCGCAGCAGGGTCGTCTCGCCCGGCCGCAGCCCGTCGTACCCGTAGTGGAAGTGAAGATGCGCAAAGACCGGCAGCATGGGGATCGTCATCACCACCAGGGGCAAGAGCCAGGCGCCCATATATCCGGCGGTGAACCGCAGGACGTCGAAGAGGCCGCGGAAGGTCGCCCCCAGGCGGTCGTTGAAGAGCCGGATTTCGAACAGGCCGGCGTAGACCTTGCGCTTGAAGCGTTCGGCCAGGTCGAGATTGAACGTCCACTTGATGATCGGCAGGATGAGAAGCGTCACGAGCAACGCCCAGACCGCCAGCTCTACCCAATCGGGTAGAGGGGCCATCACTCCGAGCAGGGCATCGAAGCCCGTGCGCAAGAGGGCGTTGATCGTTTCCATGAGCTTCGGTGGGCGTCAGGAGATGTAACCGAGCCCCTGTAGGCGCTTCTTGATCTCCTCCTCGGAGAGGGCTTCGCCGTCACCTTCGATCTTGGCCAGCTCCTTCTCGAGGGCGTGGGTGATGAACTCCGTGGCCGACGAGTAGCCGGCGATCGCCGAGATACGTTTGACCTTCTCCATCAGCTCCTTGTCGAGCTTGATCCTGTCGCCTCCGAACATAGTGCCTCCTTAACCTCCGGGCGTTGCTGTCGGGAACTCTTCGATACCGAACTCGGCCAGCAGGGCGGCGGCGAGATCCGTCAGGGTGGGCGCCGCTCGGGCGAGGGGACGGCTGGTGAAGAGGATGCCCGGCACCGCCTCATGGTCCATGCTGTGGTCGGCCGTCCACTGGCCCGTGTTGTCGCTGAAGACATCGGGCTCGAGCTCCCCCAGGACGCTTGGGTTGGAGCTCTTGGTACCCTTGGCGTAGCCCACGATCATGTCCGGACCGATCACGAGGCCCGGACCCGGGGAGAAGTAGCGCTCAGTGGGATAGACCCGAGTCACCGCATGGAGGCCCGTCTTGGGGTCGAGTGTCGCCAGAAGCTTCTCGCCGATCTCGTCGAGCAGGGCGTCCTTCTCGGCCGCCTCGACGATGCCGTCGCGCTCACGCCCGCGCTCGTTGACGTAGAGACCATTGAAGCCGACGCCGTAAGCCCGCGTCCGCGCCCAGTCGACGTTGCGGAAGAAGCCGGGATCCTTGGCCAGCGAGGGGTCCTTCAACACTAGGTAGCCCTCGTCGCGCAGCCAGCTGTTGAGATTCATCGAGCGCCGCCAGCTCGCGAAACCGTGGTCCGACATGACGACGATCATCGCCTCCGGCAGGCGTTCCATCGCCAGCTCGACCATCGCGTCGGCGCGTTCGTAGAGCCCGGGAACGAC
>JAPUJD010000203.1 GCA_027296385.1 Acidobacteriota bacterium
CCTATCTTCCGTGGGCGTAGGAAATTTGAAGAGGATCTGTCCCTAGTACGAGAGGACCGGGATGGACGAACCTCTGGTGCACCAGTTGTCGCGCCAGCGGCACCGCTGGGTAGCTACGTTCGGAAAGGATAACCGCTGAAAGCATCTAAGCGGGAAGCCCCGCCCGAGATGAGATTTCCCTGAAGGTCTCTGGAAGACGACCAGTTTGATAGGCGGGATGTGTAAGCGCTGTAAAGTGTTGAGCTAACCCGTACTAATCGACCGTTCGGCTTGACCATTATTTCGCTTGGGGTTTGTGCGTAGGCGGATTCTATCGCTTTAGACTCGATCAGTTACCGGGCCGAGATTTTCCGGCCCGCCGGGCGTAACCGGTGATCTTTCCAAGAATTGAGTTTTTCGGTGGCCATAGCGAGGGGGTCACACCCGTTCCCATTCCGAACACGGCAGTTAAGCCCCTCAGCGCCGATGGTACTGCGTGGGCGACTGCGTGGGAGAGTAGGTCGCCGCCGGGAATTTATCTTAGAAAGCCCTTGGGGTAACCCGAGGGCTTTCGTCTGTCGGGTCCACGGTATACTTCCCGTCGGAACCGCATCCGATCGGCGGCTCCAGAGAGGCCTGAAATGTCCCGCAACATCGAGCCCGCCCGTCGCACGGAGAAGATGACGTACGCCGTGCGCGACGTCATCGCCTGGGCCAAGGAGGCGGCCGCGGCTGGCAAGGAGATCCTCTACCTCAACATCGGGGACCCGAACCTGTTCGATTTCGTGACCCCGGCCCACATCGTTGAGGCGACGGTGGAGGCGATGCGCGCCAACAAGAACGGCTATGCACCGTCATCGGGCGTCCAGGCAGCGCGCGATGCGATCGAGCGCGACAATGCACGCAAGGGCATCACGAATATCGTGCACACCTTCGTCACGACGGGCTCGAGTGAGGCGATTGACCTGGCGGTCGCGGCACTGGTCAACCCGGGGGACAACATCCTCGTACCGTCACCCGGTTACCCTCTCTATCCGGCGGTGCTGGCGCGATTCGACGCCGAGGCGAGGCCCTACGCCCTCGACGAGGGGAGTGGTTGGCAGCCCGATTTGGGTTCGATCCGTTCCGGGATCGACGAGCGCACCAAGGCGCTGGTGGTGATCAACCCCAACAACCCGACCGGCTCGGTGACCGGTCCGAAGGTCCTGCGCCAACTCATCGAGGTTGCCCTGGAGCACAACCTGGTGCTCTTCAGCGACGAGATTTACGATCGCCTCGTGTTCGAGCCGGACTCGTTCACGGCCACCGCCTCGTTATCCGAAGAGGCCAAGATCATCACTCTGCACGGCTTGTCGAAGGTCTTCATCGCCCCGGGCTTCCGGCTCGGCTGGGCGTCGATCTCAGGGCCCGCCGGCGAGCTCGACGACTACTGCGAGGCGATCCAGAAGCTGGAGCGCGCGCGGCTGTCCGCTAACCACCCGGAGCAGTACGCCGTGGCACCGGCGCTCGAAGGGCCGATGGACTATCTCGATGGCGTGCTGGCCAAGCTGCGGCGGCGCCGGGATCTGGTGGTCGAGAAGCTCAACGCGGCGCCGGGGATATCGTGCGTCGAGCCCCAGGGCGCGTTCTACGCTTTTCCGAGAATCGACCTGGGGGTCTCGGATGCCGAGTTCTGCGAGAAAGTAGTGCGCGAGACCGGCGTCGTGATCGTCCCTGGAAGCGGCTTCGGCAAGCTGGCTGGCGAGGGGCACTTCCGGCTGGTTTTCCTGCCGCCGGAGGACGTTCTGGCTCGGGCTCTCGACCGGATTGTCGATGTGGCCCGGAAGATCGTCTAGGAATCTCTTGGCTGTGGTTGTTGGGTCGCCTCCGGCAGCGCGTCGTCCTGGGAGCAGCCAGGGCGTGCTTCGCAGGCCAAGGCGCACTGTGCCTTTTGGGGCCGTCGCTACCCGGATTCACGGTGAGTGAAGGACCTGAGCCGAGCTAGGATGGTCGCACTGTGCGTCTGCCATCGGCCCTGATCGGCCTTTTGCTGGCGGCGACTCTCGTCGCCGGCCATTCGAGCAGCGCGGCGCAGTTTGATCTTCTCGACCAGGCGGTCATTGCATCGGTACTGGAGGGTTCTGCCGCACCGGTTGGCGGGCTCTCGGGCCTGAGCTGTGAGCTGGCGACGGGCGGCTGTTTCGCGATCTCCGACGACCGCAGTCAGTTCGGTCCGGCGCGGATCTACGAGCTTGCCCTCGAGCTCAGGGGCGGCCGTCTGACGGCGGCCGCCGCCGTTGACGAGATGACGCTGCGCCAAGCGGACGGGTCAGCCTTTGCCTTCGACACGATCGATCCGGAGAGCCTGGCCCGCACCGCGTCGGGCCATTGGATCGTGGCCTCAGAGGGGCAGGCCACGAGCGGCCTACCGGCCGCTTTGCTGGAATTCACCGGCGACGGTGAGTGGATCGGCGCTTTTCGTTTGCCGCGCGCACTCCGACCGCGCGAGCGATCCGGCATCAGGCAGAACCAGGCCCTAGAGAGCGTGGCGATCTCGCCCGACGGTCGTTGGCTCTTCACCGCGACCGAAAGCGCCCTACTCCAGGATGGCCCAGCGGCCTCGCCGGAGGCCGGCAGCCCCTGTCGCCTGCTCAAGATCGACCTGGCGACGCGCCGCGTGGCCTTCACCTTCCGGTACCTGACCGAGCCGATAGCCGAGGCGCCGGAGGGCGACGCCTTCGCGGTCAACGGCTTGGTCGATCTTCTGGCCCTGGGCGGCGATCGGCTCCTCGCCCTCGAGCGCTCGTTCACCGCCGGCAAGGGCCACACCGTGCGGCTCTTCCTGGTCGATCTCAGCCTCTCGCGGGCGCGCCGCGGTGGCCGGCGAGCGGCCCGCCGGCCGGTGGCCAAGCGATTGCTGCTCGACGTCGCGACGCTGGGCGTCGAGCCGGACAATCTCGAGGCCATGGCCTTCGGACCGATACTGGCCGACGGGCGCCGGACGCTCTTGATGCTGGCCGACAACAACTTCAGCCCTGCCGTTCAGCGCAACCAGGTCCTGGTCTTGGCGCTCGGGCGGGCTCTGTCGAGCGAAGTGGCCGACAGATCCCACAGACCGGATCGAGTGGCCGAGATCAACGCCTACCTGGAGGACATGCCGTGAGACACGCCCATCTGCTCGCCCGCTTCACCCTCACCGGCCTGGTGCTCGCGGGCGTCGCTTGTAGCACGGCGACGCCCCCGAGCCTGCCCCAGTTCAAGGCTTCGCTGGTGCGCTATGTCGACTCGCGGCGCTACGAGGAGGATCTCGCTCGGGTAGCGGATCGGGCGGCGCGGTATCTGCGCCGCCAGGCGCCGCGTGTCGAGCGCCCGGCGATGGTGCTCGACATCGATGAGACGAGCCTCTCGAACTGGCCCTACGAGCTCGAGAGCAACTTCTGCTACGACTCGCAGGCCTTCAACGCCTGGGTGCAGCGAGGGGAGGCGAAGCCCCTCGCCGGAGTGCTCGACCTCTACCGGAGCGCGCGCAGCCTCGGCGTCGCGGTCTTCTTCGTCACCGGCCGGCACCCAGACCAGCGCGAAGTGACGGCAAGGAATCTCCGCGCCGTCGGCTTCGAGTCCTGGGAGGGGCTCGACCTGCGGCCGCGCAACGACGGGGAGAGCTCGGCTTCGGTCTTCAAGACCGCGGTGCGGCGCCGGATCACCGGCGAGGGCTACACGATCCTCGTCAGCGTCGGCGATCAGGCGAGCGACCTCGCCGGCGGCTACTCCGAGCGAACTTTCAGATTGCCCAACCCCTTCTACGAGGTGCCTTGATGCGACGATCTTCCTATGCCTGGCTCGTTCTTCCCCTCGCCTTTGCGGCCTCGGCTTCGGCCTGGGACACGGACGGCCACTATCGCGTCGCCGAGGATGCCGTCCTGGCGCTGCCGGCCGAAGTGCCGGAATTCTTTCGCTGGGGAGCCTCGACGGTCGCTCACACCGCGATCGACCCGGACGTGATGAAGCACCGTGAGACGCCGCAGCTGCGCCACCGCGAGTATCCCGAGCACTTTCTCGACTACGAGTTCGTCAGCGCCTGGCCCCTGCCCGAGCTGCGCTACGACTTCGTCGCCCTGACGATAGAGCACGGACTGAAGCCGGACCAGGTGGGATTCGCGCCCTGGAGCGTCACCGAGAACGCCCAGCGGCTGAGCCTGGCCTTCGCCGAATTTCGCTGCTGGCCGGAGAATCCGCACATCCGGTCCAAGGCTCTGGTCTACGCCGGCCTGATGGCGCACTACGCCGGTGACATGCAGCAGCCTCTCCACACCTCGATGCACTACGACGGTCGCGCCAATGCCGAAGGCGAGTCACCGCGCAGCGGGATCCACCGCAAGGTGGACTCGCTTTTTGGGCAACCCGGGTTCGACCCCGGTGAGCTCGAGAGCCGAATCGAGGCCTACGACGATCTCTGGACGGCGGTGAAGACCGCCTTCGCGGCCAGCCACGCGCTGGTCGACACGGTCTATGAGCTCGAGCCGGCGCTCGACGCGCTCTACGAGAACGGCCAATGGGGCGCCGAGCTGCGGAGCTTCAGTCGCGGCCGCTATCGGGCGACGGTGGACTTTCTTGCCAGCCTCTACCTCACCGCCTGGCGTCAGTCGGGCGAGATCGGGATCTCCCCTTGGATGAGGCGCAAGGGCCCGGACGGCATGCCGCAGGCCTGCGCCGTCTCGGAGTGATCCAGCCCCAGGGGCGAATCGTCACGGCGCGCTGCTATGCTAGGTCCGTCCGCTGTCGGACGACACGCCACAGCCAAATGAGGGTCTGATGAATCGAAGCCTCGCCGCCATCGCGGTCTGCCTGATCCTCTTTATCGGCTGCACCTCTGACACCGGCTCGCTCTCCTCGCGGCCGGAGAAGCTCGTCCTGGGCCTCGTTCCGGCCTTGGAGGCGGACAAGCTCATCGACAACCTGCGACCGCTCGACGAGTACCTCACGCGGGAGCTCGGCATCCCGGTCGAGAGCTTCGTGCCACAGGACTACACCGGCCTGATCGAGGCCCTGGGCAGCGGCCAGGCCGACATCGGCATGCTGCCCCCGTTCGCCGGCATGCTCGCGTTCGAGCGCTACGGCATCGAGACGATCCTGATCTCGGAGCGCGACGGCGAAGCCCGTTATCGCGCCCAGTGGATGACCGCCGACCCTGACTTTTGCGACGAGCCGCCGGAGGTCGGCCTCAACGGGATGATGCGCTGCGTCGCGTCGATCCAGAAGGTGCGGGGCAAGGTCGTCGCCTTCACCGATCCGACCAGCACCTCGGGCTATCTCTTCCCGGCCCTGCAGCTCATCGACGCCGGCATCGACCCCGAGGAGGACATCCAGAGCGTCTTCGTCGGCAGTCACGACGCGGCGGTGATCGCGCTTCTCAATGGCGACGTCGAGATCGCGGCGGCCTACGACGATGCCCGCACCTACATCCTGGGCGAGTACCCCGACATCGGATCGCAGGTCCTGCCGTTCAACTACTCGGCGTGGATTCCGAACGACGGCGTCCAGGTGCGCGCCGACCTGGCGCCGGAGCTCAAGGAGGCCATCAAACAGGCCTTCCTCAAGCTCACTCGGGAGCAGGCCGGCATTCCGCAGACCGAGCGGCTACTGTACAAGCTCTACGAGATCGACGGCTTCGTCGAGTTCGAGCCTGGAACCTACGAGCCGGTGAAGCGCGCCTTCGCCGAGATGCGCGACAGGATCGATCTCGACAACTGATGGCTGGATCGCCGGCCATTCGGTTCAGGCAGGCGTCCGTCGTCTATCCGAGTGGCGTACGCGGCCTCGATCGGCTCGATCTAGACATCCCGCACGGCGATCTGGTCGTCATCGTCGGCCTCTCGGGGGCGGGCAAGTCGACGATGCTGCGGGCGGTCAACGGTCTCGTCACGATCACCGGCGGCGATGTCGAGGTCGAGGGCCGGAGCGTCCGGTCGAGCCGCGGCAAGGCGCTGCGCGAGCTGCGCGCCGGAGCGGGCATGATCTTCCAGGACTACCGGATAGTGCGGCGACTGAGCGTGCTGCAGAACGTGCTGGTGGGCCGGGTCGCTCGGGTTCCGACCTGGCGGCAGTTGATCGGGATGTGGCCGAAGGAGGACGTCGAGCTGGCGTTCGACAGCCTCGACCGGGTTGGGCTGGTGGACCGAGCCTACGTCAAGGCAGGCCAGCTTTCAGGCGGTCAGCAACAGCGCGTCGGCATCGCTCGGGCGCTGGCCCAGAAGCCGAGCGTCATCCTCGCCGATGAGCCGGTGGCCTCGCTCGACCCGGTGACCTCGCGCCGGGTGATGGAGGATCTGCGGCGGATCAACCAGGATCTCGGAATCACTACCCTGGTCAACCTGCACTTTCTCGACCTGGCCAAGGAGTACGCCGAGCGCATCATCGGCCTGAGTCAGGGACGGCTCGTCTTCGATGGCGCCGGCGGGGACGTCACCGAGGGCGATTTCGCCGAGATCTACGGCCGCCACATGACGGCGGACGATGTGCTCGAGGCGCAGGTCGCCCTGTGAGCCCGCGGCCCGAGGCGCCCGCGCGGACCCGCCGGCATCTCCTGACGGCGGCTGCCGTTCTCTTCGTCCTCGGCCTGACCGTCTGGTCAGCCAACGGGATCGGAGTCTCCTTGGTAGAGCTCTTCTCCAATCTCGGCAGGATGGGGCGTCTGATCGACGACTCGTTTCCCCCGGCCTGGAGCTTCTGGCCGCGGCTGATCAAGCCGCTCCTGGAAACGCTCCAGATCGCCATTATCGGCACGATCTTCGGCAGCATCCTGGCCCTGCCGCTGGCCATTCTGGCGGCGCGGACCGTGTCGCCCTCGCGACCGCTCTACTGGCTGAACCGCAACATCATGAATGTGCTGCGGACCATGCCCGATCTCTTCTGGGCGATGCTCTTTGCCTCGGCGGTCGGCTTTGGACCTTTCGCTGGGGCTCTAGCGCTCACCGTCTTCACCGTTGCGGTGGTCTCCAAGCTGACCTCGGAGTCGATCGAGTCGATCGACATGAAGCTGACCGAGGCGGTGCGGGCGAGCGGCGGCAACTGGCTCGAAACGGTTTTCTTCTCGGTGCTGCCCCAAGCGCTGCCGCAGTACGTGTCTTATGTGCTCTACGCCTTGGAGCTCAACGTTCGGGCCTCGACCGTGCTCGGCCTGGTGGGAGCCGGCGGCATCGGCATGGTGCTCAACACCCAGCGCACCACCTTCCAGTACGACCGGGTGACGATGATCGTGCTCTTTGTCTTCCTGGTCGTCATGCTGATCGAGCAGCTCTCCGCCGCCGCGCGCCGGAGGCTGGTTTGAGCGCCACGATCGTCGCTCGCAGGCCCGGCATGCCGCGCTCGCTCTGGCTCGGCCTGACGCTGCTGATTCTGCTGGTCTGGTCGTTCTCCGGCCTCGAGATCGACGGCGGCCGCGTCGCGGCCCTGCCCAAGACCATGGCGCGGATGTTCGGCCTGTTCTTCCCCCCGGACGTGGAGTACGGGCGCCAGTCTGTGGTCCCGGCGATCCTGGAGTCGATCCAGATCGCGTGGTTTGGCACCCTCGTCGGCGCGGCTCTCAGCCTGCCTCTCGGCCTGTTGGCTTCGGCCAACCTCTTCCCTCGCGCGACGCGACTGGTCAAACCGCTGCTGGCCGCCGTGCGGGCGGTGCCGGAGCTCCTGTTGGCGATCTACTTCGTGCCGGTGGTGGGACTCGGTGCCTTCGCCGGCACGCTGGCCATCGGGTTGCATTCGATCGGCACTCTGGGCAAGCTGACGGCGGATGTCGTGGAGTCGATGGACCAGCGCCCGATCGAGGCCGTTGCGGCGAGCGGCGGCGGTGCGTTGTCGGTGTTGCGCTTCGCCGTGTTGCCGCAGGTATTGCCCGAGATCGTCGCGCTGTGGTTGTTCCGGTTCGAGATCAGTCTGCGAGCGTCGGCGGTGCTGGGGGTGGTCGGCGCCGGCGGCATTGGCGGCGTCCTGCTCAACACCCTGCGTTACCGCGAGTTCGCTCGCGCCGGCGCGGTCGTCGTCCTGACCGTCATCGTCGTGCTGGCGATCGATGCGGTCTCCGGGAGCATCCGGGAGAGACTGGTTCGTGAGTGAGCCCCTCTGTCTGGCGCGCGAGGTCAAGTCCGACGGCGGAGCCTGCGGGGTCCGCGAGCGGCGCAAAATGAGCGGCGACTGGCTGCTGCGGTCGACATTCGCGGGGCTCTTCCGCCTCGGCCTGGCGGCGGGCAGTGCGGTCCGGCAGGACCGGATCGCGGCCGGCTCTGCGGCGCGCGGTGCGATTTTCTTGTTTCTCGATGGGGGCTTAGCGACGGGACTGAAGACGACGCTGGCGGTCCAAAGAATTGAATACTCTAGACACCCCCGAAAGCAGGTGATCTTGTGTCCGAGGATGGTTGATCCTCGTGGCTCAAATGCGCTAGTGTCCGGTATCGGCAACTTGGATTCTTGGATGACGCCCCAGGCAACCCAGAGTGTGGTGAACCGCGCGTGAACCTCGTCTTCCGAGGCCGTTCGCAGATCGTTGCTGAGCCGTCACATTCCGCTCGACCAGCCGGCACTTTTGGGGGGTGCCGAGCAAACTGTTACAGGTTGGAGGATCAGATGAAGCTAAGTAAAGCGCTTGTTTGCCTGGCCGTTGGGCTCGTGGTGTCGCTCGGTGCGACTCCGGTGCTCCAGGCCCAGTCAGCCACGACCGGATCGCTGAGCGGTCTGGTTACCGACGCAGAGGGTTCCACTGCACTGCCCGGCGCCCAGATCAGCGTCGTGCACCAGCCCACCAGCACCCGGTACTCGTCACTTTCCGGCGCTGACGGTCGATTCCGCATCGCCAACGTCAAGGTCGGTGGTCCCTACGCCGTGAGCGTCGCCATGGACGGGTTCCATCCGCAAAAGAAAGAGAACGTCCGAGTGCGCCTGGGCCAAGATACCAGCTTGAGCTTCCTCCTCCCGCTGGCTACGGTCAGCGAGACATTGACTGTGGTTGGCGAGTCGACCTCCCTGATCACTTCGTCGCGCACCGGTGCCGCCAGTAACGTCTCGTTGCGTGCGATCGAGGAGCTACCGACCGTGCTTCGCGGGCTCGAGGACTTCGCGCGCACCAATCCCTTCTTTGCCGTTGGCGCCGAGAACGAGGATCCGGACGCGATCAGCGTGGCCGGGAGAAGCAGCCGCTACAACAACATCCAGATCGACGGCTCGGTCAACAACGACCTCTTCGGTCTCGCCGACACCGGTACCCCAGGGGGCCAGGCGGGCACTGCGCCGATCAGTCTCGACGCCATCCAGGAGGTGCAGTTGGTGCTGGCCAACTTCGACGTCCGCCAGGGCGGCTTCTCGGGAGGCAGCATCAACGCCATCACCCGCAGCGGCTCGAACAAGCTCAAGGGGTCGCTCTTCTTCTTCACTCGGGACAATGGTGATTTTGGCGACGGCCCCGATGAGCTGGGCAAATTCGGCGACTTCTCCGAGGATCAGTATGGTTTCCGTCTCGGCGGGCCGATCTCCCAGGACAAAGTGTTCTTCTTCATCAACGCCGACATCGAGGAGCGTACTTCGCCCACCGGCTGGTCTATCGACGGCTCGAGCGGCCAGACCTTCGGCTTCGTCGACGAGGCGAACCGGTTTCGCGACATCCTCATCAATCAGTACGGCTACGACCCCGGCCCTCTTACCGAAAACAGCATCGACAACCCCTCGGACAAGTACTTCGGCCGCATCGACTTCAACCTGGCGGACAATCACAACCTGACGCTGCGGCACAATTTCGTCGACGCGGCCGACGTAGTCAACCGGCCGGGCTCGTTCGCCTACGAGTGGCCGACCGAGGGCTACAATTTCATCAGCGAGACCAACTCCACCGTGGTTCAGCTCAACAGCACGCTCTCGAACACGAAGTTCAACGAGCTGCGGGTCGCCGTCCAGACGATCAAGGACCGTCGATTCGGGGACACCGAACCGTTCCCGCATATCGAGATCGAGAACCTGGGTCCTCCAGGCTGTGCAGCCGCTGGCACCTGTGTCAGGGCGGAGTTCGAGACCGGCACCGAGCAGTTCTCGACCCGCAACGCCCTCGATCAGGACGTGTTCGAGCTGACCAACGATTTCACCTGGCTGAAGGGGGACCACACGTTCACCTTCGGTACCCACAACGAGTTCTTCAGTTTCGACAACCTGTTCATCCAGAACGCCTTCGGCTCGTACGAGTTCTCCAACCTCGATGATTTCGAGGCCGGAATCGCCAATGACTGGGACTACACGGTGGTCGTCCCGGGGCAGGCCGATGCCCAGAGCTTCAAGGTCGAGCAGATCGGTCTCTACTTTGGCGATCAGTACCGGGTCAAAGACAACCTGACCATCAGCTATGGGCTGCGGGTCGACATCCCCTCTTTTCCCGACAAACCCACCAGCAACCCGCTGACCCAGGACCTCTACGGCTTCTCCACCAGCGAGATCCCGGATGGAAATGAGCTGTGGCAGCCCCGTCTGGGCTTCAACTGGGACCCGGAGGGGGACGGTCGGTCGCAGCTGCGCGGCGGCGTCGGGGTTTTTGCCGGCCGCACCCCCTACGTCTGGATCTCCAACCAGTACGGCCGCACCGGCATCGAGCAG